>PKYU01000186.1:0-4869 GCA_003132765.1 Chitinophagaceae bacterium
TATTTTGATTGGGGGACTATTGATAGTACGTGGGTACGCGACCTGCCCAATGACGGGCCTTTTGTTCCCATGAAAAATAGTTATGCGAAAAGCCAGCAAGGAACTTATTCTTCTACCGAAACGGTATTTTGGGGCGCCACGGAAGTTGCTGCGAATAATGTAAACCTGATGAGATATGCTGATGTGTTGTTAATGGCCGCAGAATGTGAAGCCGAAATCGGCAGTCTTGACCAGGCTGAAACCTATGTAAATATGGTTCGGACGCGGGCTGCTAATCCAAATGGCTTTGTGTACCTGAATGCAACTTACAATGCTGCTAACAGCAAGTATTCCCCACAAACAACGCCGGGAGATAATTATTCAGTAAAACCATATCCGGTGGGCGCTTTTAGTTCCCAGGGCCAAACTTTTGCAAGAAATGCTATCCGGATGGAAAGAAGGCTGGAGCTTGCCATAGAAGGTCACCGTTTCTTTGACCTTGCAAGATATGATAATGGTACCGGCTCCATGGCGGCTACCTTAAATGCCTATGTAAGCGTTGAGAAAAACAGGACGGGATTTTATTTAGTCAATAATTCCGCAACATTTACACAAGGAACAAATGAACATTTTGCTATTCCACAAATTGAATTAGACGCTGAAAACTCAAGTGGCAAGGTTTACTTAAAACAAAACCCAGGCTATCAATAAAGGATACTAAAAAATGTAAGGAGTAAGAAATCATCTTATTCCTTACTTTAATATAATATCAACAGATAATTCATGAAATAATTTTTAAATCACTGGTTACGGGAAAATTCATGAAATCAATAAACGCTCATTGATGAAATATTTATTTTTTTCTTCTTTACTACTTTTATCACCCTGTTTCAGTTTTATTTTACCTTTTCACGATTTACCTGGTGAGCATAAAACCCTTTCAATAGACAGCCATGCGCCAGACTTCAATTTATTAGGTGTTGATAGAAAAATGTATTCTTTGGCATCGTTTAAAAAAGCGAATATTTTAGTGGTCGTTTTTACTTGTGACCATTGCCCTACCGCACAGGCTTATGAAGACAGAATAATCAAGCTAACAAAAGATTATGAACCACGGGGCGTGGCAGTAGTGGCAATAATGCCTAATGATCCCAAGTCAGTCCAACTAAATGAACTAGGTTATTCTGATCTGGGAGACACTTACCGGGAGATGAAAATACGGGCAAAGGAAAAGCCNNGGATTTTAATTTTCCCTATTTGTTTGACGGTGACCAGGAAGTTTCCGCAAATGCCTACGGGCCTATAGCTACTCCGCATGTTTTCATTTTTGACAAGGACAGGATACTTAGATATCAGGGACGAATAGACGATATTGAAAAGCCAACTGGCACTCCTAAAAATAATGATGCCCGCAATGCAATAGATGCGTTGCTTGCAGGCAAAGAAGTACCGGTAAAAACAACAAAAGTTTTTGGCTGTTCTATTAAATGGCATGAAAAAGAAAGCCATACTGCCCAGGCGGACAGTGAATGGGCAACACATCCGGTAACCCTTACCACTATTGATTCCGTTGGAATTAGAAATCTCATAAAAAATAATCCCGACAAGTTGCTGTTAATAAATGTGTGGGCAACCTGGTGCGGTCCTTGCGTAAATGAATTTCCGTCATTGGTTGAAATTAATCGCATGTACAGGCTGAGAGATTTTCAATTCATAAGCATCAGCGCAGACGATCCTTCAAAGAAGGACAAAGCGCTTAAAATGCTGCAATCCCTTCATGCTGCCAATACAAACTATATTTTTAATACAGATGATAAATACCAACTGATTGACGCAGTAGATCCAAAATGGGACGGAGCCCTTCCTTATACAATGTTAGTAGAGCCGGATGGCAAAATTGTTTATTCCAAACAAGGGCCGATAGATCCGCAGGAATTAAAAACAAAAGTTGTTGACGATAAAATGGTAGGAAGGTATTATTAGTAAGGGCAGAATTTAAAACTCCTGAATAATAAATATTCGGAAAAAGAAATATTTTTTGATTGCTCATCACTTTAAAAATCAAATTAATGAATTCAAGGCGAAATTTTCTTAAAACCACCGGTGCGCTTGTTGTTGGATCATATTTAATACCTGATACAGCAAGAGCCGCAAGTCGCAAATCTGCGAGAGAAATCGGCCTGCAATTATATACTGTCCGCAATGAAATGCTGCAGGATAATGTCGGGACATTAAAAAAAATAGCGGGCATTGGTTATAAGGAGATAGAGTCTGCCTCCAGTGAAAAAGGATATTATTATGGTTTTAAACCCGCAGAGATGAAGAAGATTTGCACAGATCTTGGAATGACACTTCGAAGCGGCCATGTACACTATGATGATAATTGGCAACAGACGATAGACCAGGCCGTTGAATCAGGGCAGGAATATTTAATTGTATCTGTGATGCCTGAAAAAGGCCAGACAGTAGATAATTACAAACACACTGCAGAAATATTTAATAAAGCAGGGGAGGCTGCTAAAAAATCCAACATTACTTTTGGTTATCACAATCATGATTCTGAATTTGAAAAAGACAAAGGAAAAGTTTTGTATGATGTTTTGCTGGAAAATACCAATCCCGACTTTGTGAAAATGGAAATGGATTTGGGATGGGTAATTATAACCGGGAATAATCCTTTGGACTATTTCGAAAAGTATCCGGGCCGTTTTCCTCTGTGGCATTTGAAAGATATGGATATGAAAGAAAAGCACAGTGTTGAATTCGGAAAAGGTGGCCTTGATGTAAAGAAGATGCTTGAAAATGCTAAGAAAGCAGGTATATTATATTTCTTTGTAGAACAGGAAGAGTATACTGGTACTGCATTCGATTGCCTCGCTTATAATATGAATTATCTTAAAAATTTGAAATACTGATTAAATTACATTTAGATGGACAGGCGTCTGAGTATAAAAACATTATTAATAATCTCCGTTGGGGCTGCTGTATTACCATCATGCTTACACGAAGAAAAGAGGACATCCATCTCCTTAAAGAATATTAAAATAGATGGGCATGATGAAGAGCTGTTTTCGAACGTCAGCGAAACCATTATACCAACAACAGACACTCCCGGCGCAAAAGACTTTTCTGCACATCTCTTTGCTTTAATGATGGTTGATGATTGTTATGCACCTGCTGAACAGGGCAAATTTGTAAAAGGGTTAAAGGATTTTAAGGAATTTTCTAAAAAGAAATTTGATAAGCCTTTTGTAAAATGTACTTCGTCTCAAAAACAGGAAATATTACAATCTATCGAAACCAACAAGAACGTTCCTGAAGATGTCGCTTACTTTTATAGCGTTGCGAAAAAGTTAACAATACAGGCTTTCGCCTCGTCAAAATATTATTTAACAAAAGTTCACGTATATCAGCTGGTGCCTGGAAAATTTTATGGTTGTGTCCTGGTAAAAAAAGTAAGCTAATTATGGGCGATAGTAAACAATCACGAACATTTGACGCCATAGTGATCGGTTCAGGAATGAGTGGTGGATGGGCGGCAAAAGAATTTTGTGAAAAGGGATTTAAGACATTGGTACTGGAAAGAGGGAGAGACGTAGTTCACATAAAAGATTATCCCACGACCAATATGATGCCCTGGGAATTTAAACACCGCGGAGAAATTCCCTATGATATACGTGAGGCCAATCCTGTAGTAAGCAGGTGTTATGCGTTTCGGGAAGATGCTATGCATTTCTTTGTGAAAGACACAGAGCATCCTTACATACAGGATAAACCATTTGACTGGATAAGAGGATACCAGGTAGGTGGAAAATCTATTATGTGGGCAAGGCAAACACAACGGTGGAGTGATTTTGATTTTGAAGGTCCGGCAAGAGACGGCTTTGCAGTTGATTGGCCCATTCGCTACAGAGACATTGCACCGTGGTATAGTTATGTTGAAAAATTTGCTGGAATCTCAGGTAACAAGGATGGTCTTCCTAACCTGCCTGACGGAGAATTTTTACCACCGCTGGAACTCACCTGTGTAGAAAATTATTTCAAAGATTTTGTAAGTAAGAATTATGCGGACAGAAATGTTATTTATGGACGATGCGCTCACTTAACGGAGCCCAAACAAATTCACCTGGACCAGGGACGTTCACAATGCCAGAATAGAAGCTTGTGTCAGCGTGGATGCCCATTTGGTGGATATTATAATACAAATGCCACAACAATTCCGTGGGCACAAAAGACCGGGAACATGACACTTCGGCCCTTCTCAGTTGTTCACTCAATAATTTATGATGATCAAAAAGGTAAGGCACTTGGTGTAATCGTAATTGACGCAAACACTAAAGAATCTATTGAATTTTATGCCCCGGTTATTTTTGTAAATGCCGGTGCATTCAATACAAATCTTATTTTGTTAAATTCTTCATCAAAACGTTTCCCAAACGGTTTTGGAAACGACAATGGCTTGTTAGGTAAATATGTTGCCTTTCATAACTACCGTGCCCGGATAACCGCAAAATATGATGGCTTTAAAGAATCAACAACGGCGAGTGGCCGAAGACCAACCAGCGCCTACATTCCACGTTTCAGGAATTTGCACAAACAGGAAACAGATTTTCTGAGAGGTTATGCTGCTACTTTTCATTCAGGGCGAGGACCAATTCAAGCTAGGGAAGGTTTTGGTGACGAGTTGAAAAGTAATTTAATGGCAACGCCTGAATTAGGACCCTGGAATGTTGGCTCGCAAATGATGGGTGAAACCATTCCAAAAGAAACCAATCAATTGAGCCTTGATGCAAACAAAAAAGATGACTGGGGTGTGCCATTACTAAAAATATCAATTGATTATACCGATAATGAAGAAAAGATGATCAAAGATTTTTTTGAGCAGATGAC
>PKYU01000186.1:4905-12303 GCA_003132765.1 Chitinophagaceae bacterium
CGGATGGCGCCTGTATGACATCAACTTCAACACAAAACCCATCATTGACTTTCATGGCATTTACAGCCCGGGCTGTTGATTACGCAATAAATCAGCTAAAGACGGGAGATATATAAAGAAATCATGTGCAACACTTTTCAACAATAATAAAATAATTCAGTTAATTTAAAATTTACAATCATGACAACAAGAAGGTCCTTTATTAAAGCATCCTCAATATTATCAGCCGGTTTTCTTATTGCCCCTCCTGCATTTAAAGGTAATAAGCCAATAATAGGCTTACAATTATACACTGTAAGAGAAGCTATGGCTTCGGATCCTGTGGGCACGCTTTCAAAGGTTGCAGCCATAGGATATAATTCAATAGAAGGAGCCACTTATACCGGAACAGAAAAATTCTATGGTATGAGTCCAAAAGAATTTAAGAAAGTACTGAGTAATAATGGCCTGGTGATTGAAAGCAGTCACTACCGGTTAGGTGAGGATAAGGAAAATGGGGAGATAGTTCGGGGGACTCTTTTGCACGATTGGGACAAAGCTGTAGATGATGCAGCTTCTATTGATATGAAGTACATGGTCTGCGCCTTTTTAGCGCCAGATGAACGGGGAACATTGGATCATTATAAAAAAGTTGCTGATCAACTGAATATTGCCGGAGAAAGATGCAAAAAATCGGGTATTCAATTATGTTATCACAACCATAATTTCGAATTCATAAAACAAGGTGATTCTTTTCCGTATGATATTCTTTTAGGAACCGATAAAGACTTAGTAAAAATGGAGATGGATATCTATTGGATTACTAAAGCGGGTCAGGATCCTATTAGAATGTTTCACGATCATCCGGGAAGATTTCCGCTTTGGCACCTAAAAGATATGGATAAAACTCCTGAGAAAAATTTTGCTGCAGTGGGAACCGGCATCATTAATTTCAAAGAAATTTTTAAATATAAAAATAAGGCTGGTATGAAATACTTTTTTGTAGAACAGGATAACTGCCCCGGATCTCCATTTGATGCTATTACGGAAAGTTATAATTATATTAAGAAAAACCTAGTTTAAAAATTATATGAATAAACATAAAATGTCCTTTTTAAAGAAAGCCCTTTCCCTGGTTTCTATATTTCTGCCTCTATCAATTTTAGTATATGCAAATAAAGATCCACATGATTTTTACCAGATAAAAATTTATCATCTAAAAAATAATGACCAGCTTGCTCAGGTTGATGAATATTTACAAAATGTCTATCTACCAGCTTTACACCGTTTGAAATATAAAAATATAGGTGTCTTCAAACCAATCGCTAATGATACGTCAGCAGTAAAATTTATTTATGTACTCATTCCGTTTACATCTTTAGAAGAATGGTCAAAATTGGATGAAAATCTTAATAAGGATGCAGAATACAGGGAATCGGCAAAGGATTTTATTAATGCAACTTTTGATAATCCTCCATTTGAAAGAATGGAATCCATATTATTAGATGCCTTTCCCGGGCAGGAACACATGGTTGTACCTTCTTCTAAAAATGCTGCAAGGGTGTTTGAATTGAGAAGCTATGAAAGCCCGACACCTCATCTGTTAGAAAAGAAAATGGCAATGTTCAATACCGGGGGAGAAATTCAAATATTCAACCGGCTGAAGTTTAACCCTGTTTTTTATGCTAAAGTAATTTCAGGAAGCCACATGCCTAATTTTATGTACATGCCAATATTTGATAATGTGGAGCAAAGAGATACCCAATGGAAAGTTTTTGGCAATGATCCTAAATGGAAAGAAATATCTGGTGATCCAATAAATGAAAATAAGGTTTCTGTATCCCATATTGACAGTATCCTAATGCATAGTACTTCTTATTCAGATTATTAAATTATTAATTATGCAAATCAGATCTTCCATAAAAAAAATAGTCTTCTTTACTCTTTGTATTATGATAGTAAACAATTCATTTTCTCAAAAAGTTGGAGTATTTGATGGTCAAACCGATGTAGGTAAAATATTATATCCCGGCAGTGGCACTTATAATGCATCAACAGGAGATTATGTACTAACAGGTTCGGGAACTAACATCTGGTTTACCCACGATGATTTTCATTTTATATGGAAAAAGATGAATGGAAATTTCATCTTACAGGCCCGTGGCCATCTTATAGGAAAAGGCGTTGAACAACACCGTAAGTTTGGCTGGATGGTGCGGTCTGGCCTGGATAGTACGTCTGCAATGGTGTCCGCAACCTTACATGGCGATGGCCTTACTTCGCTCCAATACAGGAAAGAGCCTAAAACGGATGTTGAAGAAACAAAATTTACCATTAGCGGCCCAGATGTAATACAGTTAGAAAGAAGAGGCAGCCAATTCATCATGTCTGTTGCTCATTTTGGCGAGCCCTTCGTAACGCAGGAAATTGCTGTTGTAAATTTAGGTGATGATGTATATGTTGGATTATTTATCTGCTCGCATAATAAAGATGTTACCGAAAAAGTGTCTTTTGATAATGTGCGCATTACCATTCCTGCTAAGGATGATTTAGTGCCCTATAAAGATTACCTGGGAAGCCATATTGAAACGATGGATGTGATTACAGGTAAGCGAATGATCCAATNNCACTTCAACAAAATCGCTTCAGGCTCCCAACTGGACAAAAGACGGTAAAAACCTTGTCTATAATTCAGAAGGATTAATATATCGTTTCAATCTACACAGCCATTCACCCGTACTTATCAATACAGGAAAAGTAGATAAAAATAATAATGATCATGTGCTTTCTTTTGATGGGAAAATGATTGGGTTAAGCGCAGCAAGCCCTGATGGAAAATATAATTCTGTAGTGTATACTGTTCCGCTTTCAGGAGGCATACCGAAGCAAATTACTCCAACTGGCCCTTCCTATTTACATGGATGGTCGCAAGATGGAAAATGGCTAGCATTTACGGGGCAACGAAACGGGGAATTTGATATTTATAAGATTCCTTCAAAAGGAGGAGACGAAATCAGGCTTACTACTGCACCTGGTTTGGATGATGGTTCAGAATATAGCCCTGATGGAAAATACATTTATTTTAATTCGGTAAGAAGCGGCCTGATGCAATTATGGCGAATGAAACCTGATGGAACCGACCAGGAACAATTAACCAATGATGAGTATAATAACTGGTTTGCTCATGTTTCCCCTGATGGTAAATGGATTGTTTGTTTGACCTTCAGCAAAGAAATTAAACCGGATGATCATCCCTTTTATAAGCATGTTTATTTAAGAATGATGCCCGTAAGTGGTGGGCCATTAAAAGTGATAGCTTATTTATATGGAGGGCAGGGCTCAATCAATACTCCTTCCTGGTCTCCTGATAGTAAAAAAATAGCATTTATTAGTAATAGTTATATTCAATAATAATTTTTAAAACAAAACTAAAATTATAGTCTGGTATGAAACGAAAAATCAAAATTTGCTGCTCTTATATTTTATTATTGATAATAATTTCCATTCCAATCTGGAGTAAGTCTCAGTCACGAAATCCTGCTATTGAATCTAAAATTAATACGATAGTAAAGAAAATGACTCTTGAGGAAAAGGTGGGGCAAATGGCACAGGTATCCATTGAATCTTTAGGTAAGATTGAAAATGGGAATTTTGTTTTCAATAAAGAAAAATTCAGAGATGCCGTAGTGAATTATAAGATTGGTTCAATGCTAAATACACCCGGTTTGCAAAATGCCCAACAATGGAATGATATAATCGGTCAGGTGCAAAAGGCTGCTATGGAAACAAGGATGAAGATCCCTGTTTTGTATGGTCTTGATGATAACCATGGTGTTAATTATGTGGCAGGAGCTACGCTTTTCCCCCAGCAAATAGGCCAGGCTGCTACGTGGAACAGGGATCTGCTGTATAATGCTGCCGTTATAACGGCATATGAATCACGGGCGGCCANNTCAGCGTTCCCTGGACATACTCGCCGGTATTGGATTTGGGTACAAATCCTGAATGGCCCCGTATTTGGGAAGATTATGGCGAAGACCCTTACCTGGATGGACAGATGGGCATTCAATTCATTAAAGGCGTTCAGGATCCTTTGGGCAGCAAGGATAAACTCGCAGTAAGTGTAAAACATTATATGGCTTATTCTGATCCTAAATCAGGGCATGACAGAACCGATGCATGGATACCCGAAAATTATTTGAGAGAATATCATCTTCCTGCATTTCGTGATGCAGTGGAAGCCGGTGCAAGAACTGTTATGGTAAATTCAGGCTTGATAAATGGTATACCGACACATATCAACAGGCATATATTAACTGATATTTTGAAGAAAGAATTAGGTTTTACCGGGTTTGTGGTTTCCGACTGGCAGGATATTGAAAATGTATACCGCCGGGACCATATTACCAAAGATATCAAAGGAGCAATCATGCTTACTATCAAAGCCGGCATAGATATGTCGATGATCCCTTATGATTATAAAGAATTTTGCACTGATCTTATCGACCTTGTGAAAGAAGGTAAAGTTCCTATGAGCCGTATTGATGATGCCGTAACAAGAATTATAAGAGTGAAAGAAGAATTAGATCTCTTTACAACTCCCATGACCTATTTGAAAGATTATCCAAAATTCGGAAGCGCTGAATTTGAAAAAGCGGCTTATAATACCGCTGCCGAATCAATTACATTATTAAAAAATGAAAATAATATTTTGCCCATTTCAAAGAATTCAAAATTACTCGTAACCGGTCCTAATGCGAATTCTATGAGAACCTTGAATGGTGGATGGACATATACCTGGCAGGGAGAAATGACAGATGAATATGCACAGAAATATAATACCATTTTAGAAGCAGTGCAAAAGAAGTTTGGAAAAGACCATGTGGTGTATGAAGAAGGCGTGGCTTATAATATGAAGGGGAAATATTATGAAGATTCAATTCAAAATATAGATGCTGCTGTAAAGGCTGCTTTCGGAGTTGATTACATATTATTATGTATTGGTGAAAACAGTTACACGGAAACGCCAGGCAATTTAAATGATCTCAGTCTATCCGATAACCAGATTGCATTAGCAGATGCCATGATAAAAACCGGAAAGCCCGTTATCATGATACTAAATGAAGGCCGTCCGAGGATTATCTATAGAGTAGAACCTGGTGCTGCAGCTATATTGGATATTTTCCTTCCTTCTAATTTTGGTGCAGATGCATTGGCCGATATTCTTACAGGCGATGTTAACCCAAGCGGAAAGCTGCCTATTACGTATCCTCGTCATACCAATTCATTGGTACCTTATATCCATAAACCTTCAGAAGGAGAAGGTAACCCGCAGGGTGGTGATTTCTATCCGCAATACTCATTTGGATTTGGGTTGTCGTACACAACATTTGAATACAGCAATCTTACTGTTGATAAAAAAGGTTTTTCACCTGGAGAATCAGCGACAATAATGGTAACGGTAAAAAATACGGGTAACCGTGAAGGCAAGGAAGTAGTTCAGTTATATGTTTCTGACCTTATGGCATCATTAACGCCTGATGTAAAAAGGTTAAGGGGTTTTGAAAAAGTGAATCTGAATCCAGGTGAATCAAAAAAAGTAACCTTTAAACTCCTTTTGAAAAACCTGGCTTTTGTAAATCCCGATAATAAGCGGACTTTGGAAGCCGGAGATTTTAGAATTCAGATAGGTAATCAATCAACATTATTTACAGTAAATAAAACGGTGGTTTATTAAAATAATTCTTTTTGGGAAAACCTTATTAAATAAATGATTCTTATTGTTGCCATTGAGTTTTTTTGATGAAATAAAATATAATTTTCCTTAAATTGAATAAATGCAGGATATTAATAAATCAGCAATAACAACTGAAATTTGAATATTGAAATTCCTTTAGAAAAACCGAGGCAGGATATTTTAAATATATCTTTTTTAAACAGTGTCGGTATTTAGTTAAGTGCTGAGAAAAAATAGAAAAAGAATTAAATTGATAAATATAAAATTGCCTTGTCACGGCTTGAAGCTCAAATGGTAAAATAAATGAAATTGGAATTTAATATTCGACTCCTATTTCTTCCTTCCATTTTGTTGAGCCTGGCGGCCTGTAAGAAAACAACGGCTAATAATTCGGGGAACGGGAATAATAATGGCGGCGGGGATACCTCTGTAATAATACCTCCCCTTGATCCGCCTTTGGATAATACAATTGGATTTTTCCTAAATGATTGGGTGCCTAAACCATTTACCGTGCCACCCTATAAAGATACAACGATAGCATCCGGTACCCCTTCTGTTTATATCAATATTGATGCATCTTCAATTATCAGCAAAGTTCCCGGAACGGTATTCGGTCAGAATGCAAATATCTGGATGACACCTATGATTACTGAACCGGTTTTAATTAATAATATCACCAATCTTCACCCCGGTATTATTCGCTTTCCCGGTGGCAGTTTGAGTGACGTCTATTTTTGGGATGAGCCAAATGGTACTACTCCTTCTGATGCGCCTGACAGTCTTTTGGATGCCAATGGAAATCCACTACCCGCTGGGTACTGGTATGGGGAAAATTCTCAGGACTGGACGGCTTCCCTGGATAATTATTACAGTATGCTACTGCAAACCGGTAACAAGGGAATGATTACAATAAATTATGCATACGCAAGATATGGAACAGGCCCAACGCCGGTGGCAACGGCTGCACACCTGGCCGCTGATTGGGTACGGTATGATAATGGAAGGACGAAATATTGGGAAATCGGGAATGAAGACAACGGAACATGGGAAGCCGGGTATCGTATTGACGGCAACAAGAACCAGGATGGACAGCCGGAAATAATTACCGGTGATCTGTATGGCAGCCATTATAATATTTTTGCCGATTCCATGCATGCAGCAGCACAACAAATGGGAGCTACTATACGCATTGGAGCGCAACTCCTGGAACATCTACCCGCAAGCTGGCAAACGTCCACAGATCAAACCTGGAACAGCGGAGTGCTTGGCCAGGTAAAATCCTCTGCTGATTTTTATATAGTCCACAGCTATTATACGCCTTACCAGACAAATGCCTCGGCTGATGCCATTCTTAACACCGCAGTGGGGAATACTGCTTCAATGATGGCCTATTTAAAAACAAATTTTACCAACAGCGGGGCAGCAGTAAAGCCAATCGCATTAACAGAATGGAACATTACGTCGCAAGGGTCGATGCAGCAGGTTTCTTTCATTAGTGGAATGCATGCAGCAATCCTTCTTGGGGAGGCATTAAAAAATAAATATGGAGAAACCAGCCGGTGGGATTTGGCCAATGGGTGGAACAATGGTAACGATATGGGTCTTTTTAATATTGGAGATCAACCCGGTATTGCCAAATGGAATCCCCGTCCATCATTTTATTATATGTATTTTTTTCAAAA
>PKYU01000498.1 GCA_003132765.1 Chitinophagaceae bacterium
GCTTAAGAGCTTCTTTGAATTGAGGATATTGCTGATAGAGTTCCAGGAGCTCTTTGATTGTCTTGCAATCACTTATCCTTTCAGAAATATCAATGGGATTAATTTCTGCACCTGAATTGCACCACTGCTTAATTGCTACGCCTGTATCAACCGATATGATAAATTCAGGCTTATCAGCAAATAACTGGGTCCTGTCTTTGGAGGCTTTAGCCATATGTTTGTCATTGATTATTTCCAAAGCCACGGTCATTTCGTATTCGTACCCGTCCCTTATTTCATCATCCAAGCCTGCTTTTTCCACCTTAGTTTTATTGCCCTCAGTGATCATGTTATATCCCTGTTTCTTCCTGTTGGTAGTAATGATGTGACATTTGGATTGTAGAATTGTGTTCAACCATTGCTGATAAAGAGGTGTTGCTTTCGCCCAATCCTGATACCTTCCACCCAAAGCATTCTGATATTCCAATAGCCCTCCCTGGCCCTTCCAAACGTGGGTAATACTGTCTATGATTATTAAAACGGCTATTTTGACGCAGATGTAGCCCAAGGGGTTTTGAAAGTCCACGACCAAGTGCAGGTTGCTGTCCCTGAGGAAAGGCACGACTTTTTGCATAGGCTATTTGGGGCGGTGACGCATCTAGTTACGGCGCCACTGAAGACAACGGGGGCGGGCATTAATTGGGTCCGGGGAAAGGANNCGCGGGAACATTGGGTGAGCAGCTTCAACTCCAAGGGAGTGTCGTGGAATTCTTTGGCAAAGGTGGCCAGCAGATATTTCAAATGACCTATCCATCCTTTAAAACGGTGCAGGATTTTAATGTGAGCATGTTACCGCTCGGCAGCGAAGTTAAGTTGGCCGAAGGGGCAAGCCATGCGCTGGGTATAAACAGCACCTTTCTGGACAAGCTTAATACGGTGGTTTCCTATGTCCCGAATTTGAATGACCGATTGCAGAAAGCTTCCGGAGAGCTCCTGTTCAAATCGACGATCGTGACAGGAGAGGCCCTACAAACAGCCGGTACGATCCTGGCCCTGTCTGCCGGCGGCTTTCCCAAGCCCGCAGAAAATATTTTTAATATGGGAGAGGTAAAAGACCCGACGATATCGGCCTCGGTCTCCGATGTTGTTCTTCAGAATATGTTTAATCGTTTTTTTTCAAAAGAACTACCGGTCGATAAGAGCATTCTGAAATCAATTTCGGTTACCGGACCCAAATCCATCACTTTTGACGGGAACCTGAATGCCATCATGGTATCCTTTTCCGGCGGAAACCTGAAAACCCAGGAGGGGGTCAAAACTGATTACACCATTGACAATGCGACCATCGAGTTGCTGCCTGCGATCCGACGAGAAAACGGACATTTTTATCTTGACTTTCATGCGGTGGTAATAAACCTGGATTTGAAAAATGTGATTGATGAGGTGGACAAGATGATGGCCTGGGCCATGCAAACTGAATTCCTGAACGATCATATTTTGGGTTCTGCCGATCTGAGTTCATTGCTGGACAAAAAACTGTCTGCAACCATAAAAGGCCAAAAAGAATTGAGCACCAATCGGTTCCGGTATCAAAACTATGAGACAACTATCGGATTGGAGAACTTGGCCTGCAGCATCAAAAATGGTTCGATGTCTTTATCGGCTTCCATGACTATTAAGAACCCAACCACAGCCGCTCCTTTCGGGGACATTTCCAACAGCAAACCTGCGGCTGCCATTACTTGGCTGGGTAATTGGTTCAAGCTGAAATGCGGATCATTTCCGGTCATAAAGAACTTTCCCGTAATGGTCCACCCTGAAGATTCCGATGTGAGAGCGGACCTGAATTCCCGGTTTATGGAAGATCTGGTATCCGATTTCCTGAGTCATTCAATCGAAATACCACTTTCTCAAGACTCGACGAAGGAAATGAGCAACCATTATTTTGTGATAAACAACGTCAGAAATCTCGGGCTGGATGACAGCAATCGGATCGAAATGGGAATCACCGGCGACCTTTGGGTAAGAATCACCAAACCAAGTATAAAAACAAAACTTACTGTAAAGGCTTTGGACTTAGTGGTCGTTCCTAACGTCGTTCAAAAGGGCAGTTCGACTTTTTTGCTTTTGAATATTCAAATTAAACGGTTAGAAATCGACGGCGTATCGACAGCGATATGCGGGTGCCTCGCCAACTACGTCACCGACAAAGGTTATTTGAAACAAGACACCATCGATTTAACAAAAACCCTGGTGCTAACCTTGCAGAATCCACTGGATACGTCCATTAATCTAGCCCCGAAGATCAAGGAGGCTTCGATGTATTCGGATCGCACTAAGTATCATATATTGATTAAAACCCTTTGACGGATGTTTTTTCTTTTTTAATCCGGTCTCTCGGCCTTCGATATCCCCCGATGCATTCGTCCCCTAAAATGGAACGAGGGAGCATGCAGTAGGGACGGGAAAGGCGCAACCTAAGCCATGAGCCTACTTTTTCCAGTCGTGGAATTATAGGTAATCGTTTCCAACCGGGCATTCAATATGATATCTACATCCTTGTCAAGCCCTTTGTACGCATGAGGGCAAATAGCCGAATGGTGGCACGCGGAAACCGATCGGCCAGGCGAGTCCGTTCGGCCATGGCCGTTCTTGCTTACTTGGCAATAAGCGGACGCGTCGGCCAATGGTCGTCGAAAAAAGTTCTGAAATTGGAGAGGTTTTGTACCGGGACGAGATTAGCGGGCCGGCGAAGTTCAAGCTGCAGTTAAGCTGCCGGTTTCTGGAAGACTTCTTTGCGGATCTGGTAATATGTATCCGCTGCAATGGGCTCAATAACCAACCTGGGATGGCAATAGCAGAGCAAGTCGGCCACCAGGTCGTCGTTTTCTCGGTCTAGTTTATGGTAAACACCCGAATGATCTCCGGCGTCGAAGCGGCGAATAAACAGATCAAATACCATTTTCTTTACCATAAGGAGCTACTGAATTCTGAACAGCTTGAAAATTACCTTCACATGTCAGTTGCAGATTATAACAACAGGCCACACGATGCTATCAATGGGCTGACGCCCATTGAAGTACTAAATGGAAAGCTCCCATCTCATGTCAGTTTCGCAATCCAAATAGCAGAAGCCAAATCCGGAAGGATTTTAGAAAATAGGGCAAGAAAATGTTGTAGTTCTAGTTTCTAAAGAATTTTCATTGCAAATTATCTGCTCAAGGAAAAACATTCTAATCAACTTTCACCCACCCCACCTCAAAATGAATTCTAATCTTCCTCCGATTTATCTTACAGCTTCCAATCCGGATATCCGNNAACTCACAGTCAATCATTAAATTTTATGCCCTTGCCGGTGTTCCAAAAAAGACTCTCCCTCTATAAAGTCACATGCCGCCGTTTCCAGCCGGCGAAGGTACTTCTTCTCTTTCGCAAGCCCGCATTAACTACTCGTGAGAGCCGCCGGTCTCATTTGATCCTTTTTTCATGTGTACTTTTTTACTATTTTATAATAAAATCTTAACAAGAAAGGTTATATCTGTTGATTGAGGCTTTAGGTGTGCTTTATAGAAATTACATTTGACTTATTAATACCTCCCGCTGAAATAATAACCTTTTAAATTGTTTGTATGAGATATCGTTTTTTTTCAGCAGGTATACTTTTATTGCTGATTTGGATTATTTCGGACGCTTCATCCCAGGTTTCTTTGCCGGGCAATGGTATCAATCAATATAATTTTTTGTATGCAGGTGAATGGCAGAATTCTGCAATGTTCAATCAAACTATGTACATAATTAAAGATGGTAAAATTGTATGGAGTTATGTTATGCCGAAGGAAGGAGAATATGGCGATGCCACCATGCTATCGAATGGCAATATTGTTTTTTCAAGAAAAAGTGGCGCCAGTGAAATAACCCGAGATAAAAAGATAGTATGGAATTATGATGCGCCGCCCAATTCAGAAATTCATACCTGCCAGCCATTAGGCCTGGACAAAGTTTTCATTATGCTGAATGCTGTTCCGGCAAAAGCTATGATCATTAATACCAAAACTAATCAGGCTGAAAAGGAATTAATCATTCCAACTGCAGGTACAGGCACACATGGTATGTTCAGGCATTGCAGATATACAAAAGACGGAACATTTTTAATTGCCCAAATGGATATGAACAAAGTAAATGAATATGATACTACAGGTAAAGTAATATGGTCTGTAGATTCGCCATCGCCGTGGGCAGCCGTAAGGTTACAAAATGGAAATACATTAATAAGCGGCAATGGTAATGGCTTTGTGCATGAAGTAGATAAACAGGGAAATATTGTTTGGGAATACAGCCGTGCAGATGCGCCTGCATGGTTAAAGATTTATACAGTGCAGGAAGCTGACAGGTTAGATAACGGAAATACCATCATCTCTAATTGGATTGGCGGCGGCGTAACGGATGATGAGAAAAAGAGATCGATCCAGTTTTTTGAAGTAACGCCCGGTAAAAAAATTGTATGGGCTTTATCGCAATGGGATGGTCCCAACCTTAACAACGCAACGGCAATACAGCTTCTCGATAAAGATTTATTGCCTGCAAAAAATGATACGCAACGATGATAGAATAATGCTTGTTTTATCAATTAAAAATTAGCATAAAAAATTTAGAACAAAATAATTGCCATATGAAATTTACCTCCGTTTTAAACATCGCATTGGCTTTGCTGACCGCGTCTGTGCTTTCCTGTAATAATAAAGAAACTTATTCTGCAAATGATGGCGGCCTCTTACTCCCGGCAGGGTTTTCTTCCAATATTATTGCAGATTCTCTTGGCAAAACAAGACACATTGTGGTAACGCCGATAAATGATATTTATGTGCGGCTGGCCCAGCCAAAAGATGGTCATGGAACGCTTTTTTTACATGAAGAAAATGGTAAGGCAAAATTGATATACGGCTTTGGAAGTTTTGGTGGCACCGGTATCCATATCAATAATAATTATTTATACACAGCATCCGATTCAGACATTTTCCGTTATAAACTTGATGGAGATAATCATGTTATTGATACTGCGCATCCGGAAAGAATTGTAACAGGATTAGTTGATGGAGCCGAGCATAACACAAAATCCATCATGTTTGATGGCAACGGCAACATGTTTATTCCCATTGGCTGCCCTTCCAACTCCTGCCAGGAGCATGACCGGCAAACAGGTTCTATAGGAATGAAAGGCTGCCCTTTACTGGAAACTGCCGGTGGCGTATGGATGTTCAGCCCCGGCAAAAAAGACCAGACATATGCTGATGGTATTCGCTATGCCACGGGCCTGCGTAATGTGGTAGCTGTTGACTGGAACTACCAAAGCAATAAATTATTTGTAATGCAGCACGGAAGAGACCAGTTGAATACCATCTTTCCTGCTTTATACACCGCAAAACAAAATGCACAATTACCGGCAGAATGTATGTATGCATTGAACAAAGGGGATGATGCAGGCTGGCCTTATATCTATTTTGATCCTTTCAAAAATAACAAAATGCTGGCGCCCGAATATGGTGGTGATGGTATTAAAACGGTTGATACCCCTTACATCAATCCGGCTGTTGCCTTTCCTGCACACATGGCGCCAAATGGATTGTTATTTTATACCGGCGACATGTTTCCTGAAAAATATAAGAATGGCGCCTTCATTGCATTTCATGGCTCCTGGAACCGTTCGCCTGAACCACAGGCAGGTTATTTTGTAGTCTTTCAGCCTTTTAAAAATGGCGCACCTTCCGGTGATTGGGAAGTATTTGCAGATAATTTTTCAGGCTCGCCGGATAGTACTGCAAGCGGCCATGCCAGGCATCGCCCATGCGGCCTAGCACAAGGCCCCGATGGCGCTTTATATGTTACTGATGATGTAAGAGGCACCATCTTTAAAATAACCTATAACAAGAATGATTTGGAGCGGGATAAAAATAAACCCACTCCAAATAATTTCAGGGATAAACTTGCGGATAACACCAATGCCACAGCAAATAATACAAATGATAATATGGCTGCAGGAAGATCTGTTTATACAGCCAACTGCGCTACCTGCCACCAGGTTGATGGAAAAGGCACCGGCGCTATGATACCTCCGCTTGCAGGTGCCAGCTATGTTTCAGGCAATAAGGATAAGCTGATAACTGATTTACTAAAAGGTGTAAGCAAACAGGAAATTGATGGTAAAAGTTACAGCAATGTAATGCCGCCGTTTGCACAATTAAGCGACGGAGACATTGCCAATGTATTAACCTATGTGCGTAGCAGTTTCGGTAATACCGCATCAGCAATAACTGCTGCTGATGTAAAAAAAGTACGTGCAACATCCGGCCATAAATAATGTATCTAATGATTAAGAAAATAGCAGCACTCATTTGTATAACATTGTTTATTGCCTTTTCGGCTATAGCGCAGAAGCAACAAATCTTTTTTAATGTAAAAGATTATGGCGCAAAAACAGATGGTAAAACACTGGATGGAAAAGCTATTAATAAAACGATTGATGCCGCTGTACAGGCCGGCGGTGGCACCGTTTATTTTCCTGCCGGAAATTATCTTACAGGTTCTGTTCACCTGCAGAGTTATATTACTTTGTATATTGACCAGGGCGCTACAATTATGGCTGCGCCTGTAACGGCTGCAAATGGTTATGATGATGAAGAACCCGGGCCGGCAAATGAATATGAAGATGCAGGCCACAGGCATTGGCACAACAGCCTGATTTGGGGCGACAGTATTCATGATGTTGCTATAATAGGGCAGGGATCGATCAATGGAAAAAATCTATATAAAGACTGGGCGCATGGCAGCAAGCAAAGCGCTAACAAAGCAATAGGTTTGGTGCGGTGCAGAAATGTTATCATTAAAGATATTTCCATTTTGCATGGCGGCTGGTTTGCCATACTCGCCACCGGCGTTGATAACTTTACATTAGACAATGTAAAGTTTGATACGAACCGTGATGGCGTTGATGTGGATTGCTGCCACAATGTGCGCATATCCAACTGCTATGTTAATTCTCCCTATGATGATGGCATTTGTTTAAAGAGTTCTTTCGCTTTAGGCTATGCAAGAGCTACAGAAAATGTAACCATTACCAATTGCCAGGTTAGTGGTTATGATGAAGGCACTTTGCTGGATGGTACTTACCAGCGCAGCGATAATGCTGCTTACCATTTCTCACCTACCGGAAGAATAAAATTTGGCACAGAATCCAACGGCGGATACAAGAATATTACCATCTCCAATTGTGTTTTTGATTATTGCCGTGGCCTTGCCCTGGAAAGTGTTGATGGTGCTTTAATAGAAGATGTAACCATTACCAATATCACTATGAGGGATGTTGTAAACGATCCCATCTTTATACGGCTTGGTGCCCGCATGCGTGGTCCTGCAGGCACACCTGTCGGCGCCATAAGAAGAGTGATCATCAGCAATATTGTCTCTTACAATTCAGCCGGCAATTATGCCTGTACCATCAGCGGTATCTCGGGCAACAATGTTGATGATATTACTTTACATAACATAAAAATGTATTTCAAAGGCGGCGGTAATAAACCTGCCGCAGATAGCATTCCTGAAAATGAAAAGAACTATCCTGAACCCGGCATGTTTGGTGCCAGCCCCGCTTACGGCTTGTTTATAAGGCATGCAAAAAATATAAAGATCTCAGATGCTGAATTTCATTTTGCGGATACAGAAAGCCGGCCTGCATTATGGTTGAATGACATTGCCGGGTTATATCTTTTTCATGTATCAGCGCAGCAAAACATAGATATAAAACCGATGGTAACCAACAACGTTACAGGCATGACCATATCCCAAAGCCCGGATTTAGAAAAATGAATGTCGTTATTGTAATGACATTATTTTATAAAGCATTTTATAACGCTTCAATCAAAAAGTTTTTTATGATTTATATACAACCGATTTTGCGAACACACATTGCAAAAAAAACGCTCCATTCATTCCTGTTTTTATGCTATTGCGTTTTTACTGTAGTTAGTTATGGTCAACCCAACACCAAAGAAATTGCAGGCAAAAATGTTATAAACGCCGATACAACCTCAAGCCCGAGACAAATAATTCCGTTTGATGATAACTGGCGTTTTTTGCTGGCTGATAATACAGCCGCTAAAGAAGTTTCCTTCGATGATAGCCAATGGCGGTTATTAAACTTACCGCACGACTGGAGTATTGAAGGCCCGGTGAATCCGCCACCAAACGGCGACAGAAACACAGGCTATTTTATTCATGGCATTGGCTGGTATCGTAAAAGTTTTGCAACGCCTGATATAGCGAAAAAAGTGGTGGTGCAGTTTGATGGCATTTATATGAACAGCGATGTATGGATCAATGGAAATTTTCTTGGCCACCGGCCTTATGGTTTTATCAATATCAATTATGATATAACGGAATACCTTAATAAAGATGGCAAGCCAAATGTATTGGCGGTTCGGGTAAATGATGCTGCAGAACCTGCTTTGCGCAGGTATGCAGGCTCGGGAATTTACCGGCATGTGCGCCTTATTACCACCGGCTATACGCAGTTCCGGTTGGATGGCGGCGTGTATGTTACAACGCCTGAAGTATCTCCGCAAAAAGCAACCATAAAAGCTGA
The DNA here is from genome assembly GCA_003132765.1 of Chitinophagaceae bacterium. GTDB lineage: Bacteria > Bacteroidota > Bacteroidia > Chitinophagales > Chitinophagaceae > Ginsengibacter. The sequence goes on from PKYU01000498.1 coordinate 8,615, forward strand.
TTATATTATTGATCCTTATTTTCTCACAGACACACAACGCCTTGCCTGGATTAAAGATGCCTGGAATGTGAAACCTGAAACCAAAGATGTGATTGTACAGAGTTCGGTGATAGCGCCGGATGGAAAAGTTTTAACAACAACCGAAACAACCATTGAATTGCAAAGTATGCATCCCGGCAAGAAAGTAAGTCAAACTATCACTGTATCAACGCCGCTTCTCTGGTCAGATAAAACACCCGTTTTATATCAATTGCGCAGCACACTTTTACTCAATAACCAAAAATTGGATGAAACATGAACAACCTTCGGCATCCGTAGTCTTAGATTTGATAAAGACAAAGGGCTTTTTGTAAATGATAAACCGGTAAAGCTGAAAGGCGTGTGCGTACACCAGGATGCGGGTTCCTTTGGCAATGCCGTACCTATAGCGGTGTGGGCTTACCGTTTTAGTATTTTAAAAGAAATGGGATGCAATGCCATTCGTAGCAGTCACCATCCTTTTGCACCGGAGTTTTATGACCTGTGCGATAAAATGGGCTTCTATGTTTTTGATGAAGCCTTTGATGAATGGACCCGTGACTGGACATTGAATTATACAGAAAATACAAGAGGTAAATCGAAGTTTGGTTATCATCTCTATTTTAAACAATGGTATGAGACCGACTTAAAGGCTATGCTGCACCGCGATCGCAATCATCCCTGTGTGATATTGTATAGTATCGGCAATGAGATACCCGATCAGTTTAATGATGACGGCTGGAAGCTGGCTAAAAAGCTGGTAGATATTTGTCATGAAGAAGACACTACAAGACCCGTTACCTCAGCCTGTGACCAATCATATGTTTCATCAAGAAATGGTTTTATGGATCAGCTTGATATTGGCGGATATAATTATATAGACCGCTTGTATAAAGACAGTACTTACGTGCCTGAAAGAAGGCGTTTTCCCAATCGCATATTTCTTGGTACAGAAACAACACATGCTTTGCACAACTGGCTGGGCGTAAGAGATAATGATTATGTGATAGGCGATTTTATATGGACAGGCATTGATTATCTTGGAGAAACCGGCGCATTGCCAAACCGGGGAAGCCATTCAGGAGATATTGATATAGCAGGTGGTAAAAAAAGTAGCTTTTACCAGCGGGCCGCTTACTGGCAGGAAGCACCGGTGCTGCAGATCTTTACGCTAACAGGAGAAGCGCCCGCTAATGCATGGCGTTCACAACCGGCAAAGCTTTCCTGGAATTTAACAAACGATTCTACATACACANNAAGGTAGAACTTTTTCTCAACAACCATTCGCTTGGCCGCAAAGCTGTTTCTCATGATACATATTTTAATGACTGGAAAGTAGCGTATAAGCCAGGAGAATTAAAAGCGGTAGGTTATTTACAAGGAAAACAGGTAACTACATCAAAACTGGTAACTGCCGGTATAGCCGCAAAATTAGCTATCAAACAATTGAGTGTTCCTTTTGCAGGGGATGTGTTGTTTTTTGAAATTAATGTAACTGATAAGAACGGCTTGCCAATAGCTGATGCTAAAACACCAATCTCCGTTAAGGTTCAGGGTGATGGTGACATTATTGGGTTAGATAANNTGGAATAACACTAACAGCAGAATCGGATGGGCTTGCTTCTTCATCATTTAGGAAGGACTAATAAAGTTTTTTTTGGCAATGTTTCTTAGGAGCTGTTTGAAAATAATTTTAAAAAATTATATGTTGAAAGCCAAATGTTCCCTGCAACCTCCGAGGACATTA
>PKYU01000583.1 GCA_003132765.1 Chitinophagaceae bacterium
CCTGAAAAAACTGTATTGAACGATATTATTAAAGCCACTATTAAAACAGCATCGCCGGTGGCTTTTGATTCATACAAAACATTAAGGCAAAATGGCGGGGCCATATTGATAGATGAAACAAGTTGCGTTACTGTGGGAGCCTGTATGATTCAATAATTCAGTAAGAATTTTTACTTATTTACCCTGCAAATTTAGTAGACTGAAATGATACCAAATTTAAACACTAACGGAAAATTAATTATTGCAGGCGCCGGCCCCGGTGATCCGGAATTGATTACAATAAAAACTGCAGGTTATCTTGCCACAGCAGATGTTGTATTAACCGACAGGCTGGTAAGTAAAGATATTTTGCGCCAGTTTGTGAACCCGGATGCAGAAATAATCCTTGTGGGCAAGCAATGCCGTCGTGGTATTTCCACTCCCCAGCAAACAATTAATGACCTGATCGTACATCATTGCTTGTTAAGTAAGTTGGTGGTAAGGTTAAAAGGTGGGGACGTTTCCATTTTCTCCAATATTCTGGATGAATTGGAAACAGCCATTTCANNTGAATTCCAGGAGTTACTGCAGCATTGGGAGCTGCAGCCTATGCCGGTATTCCACTAACAGCCAGAGGCTATGCTACGTCAGTCAGGTTTCTTACCTACTATAAATCAGATATTGTTTCAGATAATTATTGGAAAGAAATAGCCAAGACAGATGATACGTTGGTATTGTATATGTCTTCAGAAACGTTGGACAAAGTAGTTGAAAAACTAACTTTTCATAATATACATGAGGATAAATTATTGGCAGTAATAGAACAGGCAACTACACCTATGCAAAATGTTTATATTACAAATTTGTACGATTACACTAAAAGCTTAAAAGACAAATCCTTTATTTCCCCCTCCCTGGTAATTATTGGGAAAGTTGTCAATCTTCATAAGCAATTTGCCTGGTTAGAAAACTGCAATACAAATCAATATTACTTTAAACCTATGTCCACTACTCTATTTGAACTTAATCACCCTGAAAACTAATTNNATTTAAAATTTTGCAGGACCTGATTGAAGAAGCCAGCAATGAAGAATTGGCCTGGATTAATGGTTATCTGAACGGTATAGTTTCCATAAAAGAACCTAAAGAAAAAACAGTTGCAAAAGGCGCAATAAATAAAATAACCATAGCCTATGGAACTGAAACGGGAAACTCGAAAAAATTGGCTACCGAATTTGCAGCCAAAGCAAGAAAAAAAGGTATTCATGCCAAAGTCCAGAGCCTGGATCAATATCGGTTAACAGATTTACAAAAAGAAGAATTTTTTCTAACTGTAATAAGTACTCACGGTGATGGAGAGCCGCCGGAAGCAGCAAAAAAATTCTATGACCACGTTCATAACAATGGATTTAAACTTGATAATTTAAAATACGGGGTTTTAGCTCTTGGAGATTCTTCTTACCCGCTATTTTGCCAGGCGGGAGAAGATGTAGATAAGCAGTTGAATAAATTGGGCGCCCAACGCTTTGCACCCTTACAAAAGTGCGATGTGGATTATTGTTCAGAAGCCGATGAATGGTTTGAAGAAATTTGCACCGCCCTGAACAAAGACTTGCGTGTTCCTGCTATCATATCTCCACAAAAAAAATCAACACAAAGCACAGCCAGAAAAATATATAATGGCAATTTGCTGACGCATATCAATTTAAATGACAGGGGAAGCAAAAAAGAAACCTATCATATAGAAATAGAAGCAGAAAAAGTTTCTTATTTCCCCGGTGATTCAATTGGTATTATACCAGAAAATAACATTTCAATTGTAAATGAAATAGTATCATTAACAGGCACAGATGTAACTACTTTCATTGATTATAAGGATGAACTGGTATCCTTGTTTGATTTATTAATTAAAAAATTAAATATAAGATACCTCCCGGAGCGTGTAGTAAAACAGTACGCTTCAGTAATTGAAAAGGAATTTCCCATACAAAGGATGGATTTAATAGATCTTTTACAATTATACCCGGTAAGTGATGCCAACCAGTTTATAGAAATAGCTAAAATACTGGAGCCAATTGCGCCGAGGTTATATTCGATCGCTTCTTCACCTGATGCCCATCCTGGTGAAATTCATATTACCGTTGCCAAAAACTCATTTGATGTGAATGGCAAAATAGGATATGGTTTGGCTTCAGGTTTCCTCTCCGGCTATAAACCCGGAGATCCACTTCAATTTTATATTCACCCCAACAACCGTTTTCGCTTACCCGAAGCTGATGTAGATATAATTTTGATTGGCCCAGGTACCGGAATAGCTCCATTCAGGTCATTCATAGCAGAAAGAGAAGCTACTGGCGCTACAGGGAAAAACTGGCTATTCTTTGGTGAGCAACATTTTGTAACAGATTTTTTATACCAGAGTGAAATTCAAAATTGGTGTGAAACAGGAGTACTTACCAAAGTGAGTACAGCATTTTCAAGAGATCAACCTGAAAAAATATATGTGCAACATAAGATGATTCAACAGGGTCAAGAGTTTTTCGAATGGCTGCAAACAGGCGCTATTGTATATGTGTGTGGTTCTAAAGATCCCATGAGTATTGATGTGGAAAATAACATGTTAACTATCATTGAACAATTCGGAGAGAGATCAAAAGCAGATTCGGTAAAGTATTTAGACAGTTTAAAAGAAGATGGTAGATATATAACAGATGTTTATTAAAAAAAAACAACCAATGGCTGAACAATTATCACCTATAGAAAAAATAAAAACAGAAAGCGATGGCCTGAGAGGTACTATCATCGAAAGCCTCCGGGACGAACTTACAGGGGCCATTCGTGAAGATGATCAGTCATTAATTAAGTTCCATGGCATGTACCAGCAGGACGACCGTGACCGCCGTGAAGAAAGAGCAGAAAAAAAACTGGAGCGATTATTTTCCTNNTCCTTTATGATCAGGCTACGTTTACCGGGAGGCTTTCTTACCCCCGAACAGTGGATTGCGGTTAATGAAGTGGCAGGAAAAAATTCTACCGGGGTTATAAAAATTACAACACGCCAGACTATTCAACTTCATGGAATATTAAAGTCAAAAATAAAACCCACTATACAGGAATTTAATACGGCTAAATTAGATTCTATAGCTACTTGCGGTGACATCAACCGAAATGTGATGTGCAGTGCCCATCCTAAGCAGTCACCCATACATGAAGAAATATTTGCTTATGCAGATAAAATCAGTGAATTACTGAAGCCAAAAACAAGAGCCTATTATGAAATATGGCTAGATGAAGAAAAAATACTGGATAAAAAAACAGAAGAAGATACTTTATACCAGGACAGATATTTGCCAAGAAAATTTAAAATAGCCATTGCCATTCCTCCTAATAATGATATAGATGTTTTCACCAACGATATTGGGTTGATAGCCATAATAGAAAATAATAAACTACAGGGTTTCAATATTGCCATTGGCGGTGGATTATCAACTACTCACGGAAATCAACAAACGTATGCAAGGTTAGGAACTATAATAGGTTTTACAGGAACTGAAGAAAAAACGCTTAAGACTATTTATGAGATTTTAACCGTTCAGCGTGATTTTGGTAACCGCAATGACCGTAAAGTTGCCAGGCTCAAATATACAGTTGACAGGTTGGGTGTTGAGAAATTCAGAGAAGAGGTAGAAAAAAGAACCGGCTTTACATTAGAAAAAGAAAGGTCCTATACATTTACAGATCGCAGCGATTACTATGGGTGGTACAAAAATGAGGAAGATAAGTGGTTCTATACCTTATTTGTTGAAAACGGAAGAATATTAGACAATGAAAATATAGGTATGAAATCTGCTTTGCTTGAAGTAGCTAAAACAGATAAAGCTATTTTCAGGTTTACTGGAAATCAAAATATAATGATTAGTGATGTTGCGGAGGAGGATAAAAAAATTATTAATGACATATTGGTTAGGTACATTTTGATAAACCATACCGACTCTGCATCTTCAATCCGAAAAAATGCAATGGCATGTGTTTCTTTTCCTACATGCCCGTTGGCGCTTGCAGAAGCACAACGTTATATGCCTTCACTCTTAACAAAAATTGAAGCTCTTTTGGAGAAAAATAGTTTAAGTAATGAAGATATAATCATAAGGATGACGGGTTGCCCTAATGGTTGTGCAAGATCGTATAATGCTGAAATAGGGANNGAACAGCTTTAGGAAAGTATAATCTTCACCTGGGAGGAGATCATGAAGGCCTTCGTTTAAATAGAATTTATAAAGAAGGTTTAGATGAATCAGCTATACTTAATGAATTGGATGGATTATTCCTTTCTTTCAAAAATGAAAGAAAGGAAATCGAAAGGTTTGGCGATTATTCATTCAGAAAACTATTTAATTAAACAAATGAAATACCGGCTCTATTTTGCCATATCGATTATGTATTTGCCTGTAATAGTAAAATCGCAACCAACCACTAAGCATTATAATATATTATGGGCAGCTTATAATAATACAATACATCTTAATAACAAATGGAGTTTGATAAGTGATGCCCAGGTGAGAACTATTGACTGGGCAGATCAATGGCTATTATATGCAATACGAACCGGGATAAGCTACAACAGTTCTAAAAAGTTTTCATATGCCGCAGGAATTGCCTTATTCAGGAACAGCGTTTATAATGATAAAACATTATTTTTTAGAAATGAATGGAGGCCATGGGAAGAAGTTTCGCATAACTTAGTAATTAGTAAACACAGCAGGTTTCTTCAGAGATTAAGAATAGAAGAACGCTTTCTGCAAGTGGTTGCAAATAACCGTCCTGTTCATTCTTATAATTTCATCATCAGAATGAGATATAAATTCGAATGGCAGTATATATCTCCAATAAAAAATGTGACTTTATTAGCGGCAAATGAAATTTTTGTAAATCTGGGTTATATAAGTTCGTCTAATTTTTTTGATCAAAACCGCACCTTTACCGGTTTTAGTTATAAACTGAATACCAACTCCACCTTACAATATCAATACATAAAAATGTTTCAATGGCATAGTAGCTCTAAAATATTGGATGATCAAAATGTAATCAGAATAACACTTATTCAGCAATTCAAAAAAAAAGGTAGATCTAAATTATCCTGAGTGGTACAAACTAATAACGATATTATAACTGAGGAAGGGAATAAATTATTTCCTGTCTTTTTAAAAATGGAAAACCTTAAGCTACTTATAATTGGTGGAGGTAAAGTTGCTTTGGAAAAACTGGTAGCTGTTATTCAAAATTCTCCGGCAACTTCTATTCACCTAGTAGCGATAACCGTTAGTCATTCTGTTTATGAAGTTGCAAATGATATAGCCAATATTGTGATTGAAGAGAGGGCCTATACCCTTAGAGATATTGAAGATGCAGATATAATAATAGCCGCTGTAAATGATATCCCAACCAGTGAACAAATCCGGGAAGAGGCTCACAAGAAAAGTAAATTAGTGAACATTGCAGATAAACCTGCATTATGCGATTTTTATTTAAGTTCAATAGTAAAAAAAGGAAATTTAAAAATTGCTATCTCCACTAACGGTAAATCTCCCACCATTGCCAAAAGGTTAAAGGAACAAATGAATGAAATAATACCTGGTGAAATAGAAAATGTTTTAGAAAATATGCAGGTGATCAGGAAAGGACTAAAAGGCGATTTTGCAGAAAAAGTAAAAAACCTTGATGAAATAACCAGTGTTTTAGCTGCCAAACAAATAACCCTTCCTGCAGAAAGCAAAACCGCAACAAGGAAATGGCAAAAAATAGTTGGAGGTTGCCTGCTGGCTTTCTTCTTCATGATATTAGGTCATGGTATTTTGTCCTATATGCCACTTCATAAATTGGTAGATGGAATAAAAACGATCCCTCAATATGTTGATACAAAACCATTCTTAATCATGTTCCTTACAGGGTTCATTGCGCAAATGGTGGATGGCTCATTAGGCATGGGATACGGTACTATCTCCACAACTTTTTTATTGGCATACGGTGTAAATCCAGCTATTGTTAGCAGCAGGGTGCATTCTGCGAGAGTTTTTTCGAGTGGGGTTTCTGGTTATAGTCATCATCGTTTTGGTAATATAAATAAGAAATTATTCAGATCGCTCGTAGTACCTGGGATTATTGGAGCCGTTATTGGGGNNCGGCAATTATCAAAATACCGCTTTCTATGTACACCTTATATCTTGGCTATTTTATTCTTAGAAAAGCATTTAATAAAAACAAGAGTACAGGTAAGGTAAAAAGGGCCGGATGGCTAGCAACGATAGGTGGTTTCATGGATTCCTTTGCCGGCGGCGGATGGGGCACATTGGTAACAAGTACTTTAATTTCAAAAAGAAAAAGTGCCCGTTATGTCATAGGTTCTGTTTGCCTGGCAGAATTTTTTGTTGTGCTTTTCAGTTCTATAACTTTTTTCATTCTATTAAAAAGCCTTCCCATTGTTGAAATAGCCGGATTAATATTTGGCGGATTATTGGCAGCACCTTTAGCTGCTAGATCCGTTGGTAAAGTTCCGGTAAAGAAAATGTTCATTGCTATTGGAGTATTGGTGATGCTTACAAGTTTTATGACTTTCTGGAGGGTAATTGCAGATTTGATTCATTAAAATTAGATCACGAAAGCCTGGTTTCTTGATCTTCCGGTTAATACAAATCATTTTCTTTTCAATTATCCAACGAGTTTTTATAAATTCGGCCAGTCTTAAATTCTAATAATACAAATCACCTAATTTATGCTTATATCGATAAAGAATATCTTTTATATCATTTGCGTAAGTTTAATTACCAACTTTACTTCAGAAACATGCAGGGCCCAGAAGAGTAATCAGAATGATTTTGGTTCAGAAAATATCCCTGGAAAGAAATGGTGGAAGGAAGCTATCGTTTATCAAATATATCCAAGGAGCTTTAAAGACTATGATGGCGATGGTATTGGGGATCTAAAGGGTATCATTTCCAAACTCGACTATATAAAAAGCCTTGGAATTAATGTAATTTGGCTAAACCCTATTTACAGTTCTCCTAATGATGATAACGGGTATGATGTGAGTGATTACCGAAACATTATGAAGGATTTCGGGACTATGGCAGATTTTGACACACTTCTCAAAGGCCTCCATGAAAGGGGTATTAAACTGGTGATGGACCTGGTAGTAAATCATAGTAGCGATGAACATGAATGGTTTAAACAAAGTCGCAGTTCCAGAACCAGTCCCTATCGCGAATACTATCATTGGTGGGATGCAGAAAATGGTAAGCCACCTTACCGGTATAGTTTATTCGATATTAACCATGATGCCTGGATGTATGATTCGTTAACCAATGCATATTACCTCCATTATTTTTCCCGTAAACAGCCAGATATGAACTGGGAGA
>PKYU01000271.1 GCA_003132765.1 Chitinophagaceae bacterium
CAGCCTGATCAGAAAAGCATCTCTGCGGCCCGCAGAAGCAAGTGTTTTAGCGGAACCGGGGAAACAATATGCAGTTTACATTTATGGCCAGCTGCCCGCAACTTTTGAGCTGATGCTGCCCACAGGATCATATGATCTTTTATGGTTGGATACAAAGACCGGTATCTATAAAAATGCGCAAGTGGCAAGGAGCTCTAACGGAAAAGTAACTATTTCGGCGCCGGCTTATACAGCGGATATTGCGTTGAAAATTGTCAGGAACAAGTGAAAAGAGATGAAAAAGAATGCATCCTTTGTGATCTTTCAACAAATGGTGGTGAAGTTTTTCCCCCGCTATCCTTAGTCTGCCTCCAACCGAAGGTTGCGCTGTCCTGGCGGGCTTCCAATAAAAGCCGTATTTATTATTAAATATTTTAGCAAGTACCCCCTGGGACTTGAAATTATAATCTGAAGTTACATTTGAACTTTTACTTATTTTTTACTAAAATCTCCCGCATATATGAAAGTAATTTTATCCGGACTGATGTATTTTCTTAGGACTTTGTTTACCTGGTCAAGCGTAAGATTTTTTACCCTTGTTTCATAATCGGTATAATAATTTAAATCTTTCCCATCTACTAAATAGGATGCCTGTTGTGATGAAAGAACATTATCAAGGCTCAAATAAGTTTTTCGCTGTTGCAGCCAGCTGGCAATTGCTTTTTTAAATTCATCTTCGGTAAATCCGGTTTGAATAGTTTTATTTATTACATCCCGCAGGGCGCTATCTAAGCGGTTTTTATATAAAGGATTAAAAATGGCGTACAGTCCCCAGGAGGATGCAGCATATTTATAATCGCCGCTCAAATAGGATCCTGCACCGTAACTCATACCTTCCTTTTCCCTTAACCTTGTGGGAATTCGGGAGGATATAAATGTCCCACCGCCTAGCATCTCATTTGCCATATCCAAACCAGCATAATCCGGATCCGTTTCTTTCATTGGAATATTTATATTTCCTGAACAAACGGCATTTGTCTTATCAGGTATCGTAATATCTTCACTGCTTCCAGGTACATCAAAATATTTGTCTTCAATATCTGCATGAGGTTGTTGGCTAGTAAAACCAGCCAGATTTTTTTCAAGAAAAGACATAATATTTGCCTTATCAATAGCGCCTGCGAAAGCCACAGAACCATTATTAGCTCCATAATATTCTTTATAAAAGTTCTTTAAATCATCTACGTTTATNNTCTTCAGGTCTTCTAAACTTTCATCTACACTTTCAGTGTAGTACGGGTGCCCCTTGGGGTATAACGAAGTCTTTTTGGAGAGCGCAAGGGAAGCTACGTTTTGAGGGTTGCTTTTGTTTGCCTCCAATTCACTTTTCATATCAAGGATCATTTTATCAAATTCTGCTTTATCGAAAGAAGGGTGCAAAAGTATATCTGCAAATAATGCTAACGCTGGATCCAGGTTTTCTTTATCGGTATTCAGGTAAACATATACCGAACCTGCATTGCCGGATATATACAATGAAGTTTTTATTTTATCCAGAAGGTCATTAATGTTTTTTTTACTTTTGGTTGTTGTACCGTTAGGAAGCATTCTCGCAGTTAATTGTGTNNATCCTTGTCAGGCTTTTTTCATCCCCGATTTTCAAAATAAAGTTGGCATAGATCTTATCTCCCTTAGCCGGCTTTTTCAGCAGCGCATATTTTAATCCGTTAGTCAATGATCCGTATTGTGTATTTTTTTTAATATTAGGAATATTGGCGTCAAATGTCTCCATTTCAATAGTGGTTGTTTTTCCCTTATAATGCATTACAATGGTATCGGTTTCAGGCCTTTCTGCTACGGTAACTCTTTGTGCTGTCTTATCGGGAATAAATACTCCCCACGTTCTGTTGCTGGGTAAATAATATTTTTTAAGGGCAGCCTGTACATCAGCAAGTGTTAGTTTTTCAACCCTGTCCCGGTATATATAAAAAAGCCGCCANNAAGTCAAGGATGTTATCCTGCATGTTGGAGGTTTGTTTCAAAATGGAATTCTTTGCCCTGTCTACATCTTCCTGGGTTATTACATCAGATGGTAATTGATTAGCGGACGCAATGAAAGCATTTTTGGCGCTGTCTAAACTTTTCCCCTGTGGCACAGAACAACTGAAATAAGTATAGCCCGGGTCGTATAAAATATTACTACTTCCATACACCTTTGTTGCCAGTTTGGTTTCCACCAATGCTTTATATAAAATGCCGGAAGGATCATTGGTAAGTATGTCTATAACAGCGCTATTTGCGGCATAATCTTTATCAGAATATGCAGGCGTGTGGTAAGCCATTCCTATATAAGGTATATCGCCATTGCGCCTTAATTCTACATAACGCTCACCGTCTTGTGGAGGCTCCACCGTGTAGGGCTGCTGTATTACACGTTTAGGTTTTGGAATTATACCAAAATAATCTTCTATGAGAGCAAGTGTTTTCTTTTCGTCAAATTTTCCGCCAACAATAAGCGTTGCATTATCCGGCTGGTAATATTTTTGGTAGAAGGTTTTTAAATTACCGATTGGTACTCTCTCAATATCTTCTTTGCTTCCGATGGTGGATTTGCCATAATTGTGCCATAGATACATGGTTGAAATAATTCTTTCCTGTAAAATATTATCCGGATAATTTTCACCTGATTCAAATTCATTACGGACCACTGTAAATTCTTTTTGCAGGTCTTCATTTTTCATTAGTGAATTTACCATTCGGTCTGATTCCATATCTAAAGCCCATGTAAGGTTACTATCTGTTGCAGGAAGTATTTCAAAATAATCTGTTCTGTCGTACCAGGTGGTACCATTGGCAAAAGCGCCTTTATCTGCAATTGTTTTCTTAACGTTAGCAAACTTCTTAGATCCCTTAAACATCATATGTTCCAACAAATGCGCCATCCCGGTTTCGCCATAACCCTCCAACCTGGATCCTATATGATATATTACGTTTACAACTACGTTAGCCTGCGTAGGATCCGGAACCAATAATACCTGCAAGCCATTGGCCAGGTGATATTCTTTTACCCCTTCAACTGAAGTAACAAAAACCGGTTTTGTATTTTCTTTTGAAACTATTTTTTTGGGTTGGGAAAAAGTAAATTGCTGTAAAGCTGCTAATAAGCAGCAAAGAAGAATTTTCTTCATGATGTTTGAATTATATCTAAATGTAAAAATAATTTAGGTAGCAAGCTAATTTTAGAAAATATGAATAATGTCGGCCCATGCTGCCATCAGTTGGCTTCGAAACTAAGAGTACGCCGTCCTTAGTTTACACCAAAAGTCTTACAAATATTAAATCTATAACTAATATTCAGTTTTTTCGGTTGAAAACAAATCATTAATTGTTGAAAGGAATTCCTAAAGATCAAACTAAGGATAGCAGTGCATGAAATCCGGTAAAACCTTTGTTATTCGGGGTTTTCCTAATTAATTCCTCAAATCTTTCAAATATTGAATCGTCATCGTATTCTTTTCTTATTTGACATATGTAATTTTGAATATGCATATTATTCCCGATAATGACGATATAAAAGCCAAACACATCGAAAATGAAGTCTCAGGACATTACTTTATTTTTTAAAATTAATCCCATGTCTTCAAAATGCCCTAACAGGAAATCTTCAATTTCGTAAATTGAATAGATATTCTTGTGGTCAAGTAAATATCCCGGAATATCGTCCTTTCTTTTATATCCTTCAATTTTTACCTTAAAATATGAGAAATCATGTGGGAGGCACTTTAATTCATTTCCTTCGGTATTTTTTGAAACAAATTCAACTAAACTACCTTCGGCTAGAAGCCGAA
>PKYU01000121.1 GCA_003132765.1 Chitinophagaceae bacterium
GCTTTTCTATATGGGTGTTAAGTTAAAATGTTGTTTTTGATGTAAAAAGCCTCTTTTTTTTCCTATTTCTTATAGTCACCGACACTTGATGATTTAAAATTAGGATTTTATAGATTGCATAAACTGAATATAAGAATTGAAATCCGACTCCCCCCTGATGTTGGTAACTCCCCCAGTTCTTTTTTTAACAATGCCCTCCATGGCATCATCTNNACCGGATCACTTTTAGGGGGGCTTATTTTCTTTTTATTTCTCTTCATTATTACTCAGTCGAAGTTATTGTTTCTTTGAGACAGGATAACTGGATATCATAAATTTGTACTGACGGCACTCAATGAACCGTGAAATAAATAAAATCTTTTCGATGCCTGTAAAAATTTCAGATTTTAGAATTAGTCCCAATTTCAAATCGTCTAAATGGAACGAGCTCGATTTGAGAGCAAAGGATTCTCTGGATTGGAAAGTTGCCGTTGATATTTTTGAAGACAGGATTGAAGGAAGATTCTTAAAGTAGATTGAAATACTTGCCAATAAAAGCGATCGGAAGATCAGAGAATTTTTAGGCTTTGCGATAATGGCGCTCGATTGTCTTTTGATCGAGACACTTCAACAATTCCACAGAGGCTCTAAAAGAACAGGAAAGGATCAGGATGATGTGATGTTTCATGATTTTTTTCAAAGAGCTCCTGATTTTACTTATTAAGAATAAGCATGTATAGCATTTGCTTTAATACTATTTACTTTTTCTTTACCCTTATCTATAAATTCTGATGCCTGATCTTTGACATTTTCATATTGTTCAGTAAGTTCATCAACAAATCGTTCTACCTTTTCCTGTACTGCATCTTTAATATCCTCTTTCTTTCTCATAAGCTTTTTCCTGGTTTTTGATCCTTTTTCCGAAGCAAATAAGATTCCTAATACAGCGCCCGCGGCCGCGCCAATCAATACAGCTGTTATAATTTTTTTTGTACTCATAATTGTAATTTTTTTTATTAATTTAAGAATGTTCGTTTTATCTTAAATACGATTTAGCGTTTGCCCGTCAATACATTCTTAGCGAAATTGGCTCTTTTTTTAGCGAGTTCGCCTTTTGCGCCTGATAATGCTGCTTGCATTTTAGATGCAGGAATCTTGTCTCCCTGAGGAACTCCCAATTGTTCGTGCAACTTACCAGGTTTAAATTTTATATCAGGTTTATCTTTTTTAGATAATACTTTTACTTTTGTCATTTTATTAAATGTCATTTTATTAAAGATGAATAAAGAGAGAGTGAGGATTTTTAAACAGCATTTCTTCCCTGAATAACTCTTACCGATATTGCAATGATTGCAATAACAAGCAGAATATGAATCAAGCATCCGGCATGATAACCTAAAAATCAGATGAGCCATGCAATGATTAATATAACTGCAATGACCTAAATTAAATTTCCCATAATATTAATTTTATTATGATTAAATTTTAAATAACTTGATGAATAAAAAGCGATCTTTAATGGTAACTTTCGCTTAAAGCAAATGATTAAAGTGCTGCGTTGATTTTGTCTAGTTCTTCTTTTGTTTTGCCAAGTTTGATCTGTAGTTTTCCAAGCATCTTATCTTTCCTTCCTTCTTCAAACATCAGGTCATTGTCAGCTAATACTGCAAATTGTTGTTTAAGCCTACCTTTTTGTTCATTCCAGTTTCCCTTTACTTGTGTTGTATTCATTTTCTATTTTAAAATTATGAAAGAATTTTTATAGCACAAAGATGGTAAACTTTAACGAGGTAAGTGTTACATGATTCTGTAAATAAGTTACATCTTTCATACATTTTTAATGTATGATGCTTTTCTTGTTTTTGAATTATTATTCATAACTTAACCGTTGCAACAGTTAAGTTTTTAAATTTTATTTTATTTATGAATCTTTTGTCAGGGTATCCTTTTTTTCTAATTAAAGGCGGCTTGCCATTTAACTATCCATCATTGGAAAGATCGCTAAAGACAGACGTGGCCATTATTGGTGGAGGAATATCCGGCGCTTTAATGGGATATTATTTAACAACTGCAGGTATAGGTACCGTTATTGCAGACGCAAGAACAATTGGCCTTGGCAGCACCTGTGCCAGCACATCTCTTTTGCAATATGAAATAGATACTCCTTTATCCGAGTTAAAAGAGATGATTGGAATTAAAAACGCTGCCCTAGCATATAAGCTTTGCGAAGCAGCCATTGAAAAATTAAGTGCCATTGCGAAGAAAATAAAATTTAACGATTTTGAATTTAAAGAAAGTTTATACTATGCTGCATATGCAAAGGATACAAAATTTTTACGAAATGAGTTTATTATAAGAAAGAAAAATGGCTTTAATGTTTCTTATTTAAAGAGCGATGATATAAAGGAGGCGTATGGTTTTTCGGCTCCTGGAGCTATTCTATCAAAAGCAGGTGCTCAAACAAATGCGTATGAAATAACACATGCGCTTCTTCAATTTGCCAAAGTAAAAGGATTGCAGGTATATGATAGAACTTTTATAACCAATATTGAGCATAAGAGTAAATCTGTTATACTTACAAGTGAAAAAGGATTTACTATTACAGCAAAAAAATTAGTGTACGCAAATGGATACGAAGCCATAAAATATATTGACAAAAAAATTGTTAAGTTACAATCTACTTATGCTACCGTTAGTGAACAATATGATAAGGAAACTAAGTTTTGGAAAAATAATTCACTGATCTGGAATACTGCCGATCCTTATTTATACATGCGTACCACTAAAGACCGAAGAATCATAATNNTATGATGCCATAAAACGGGATAAATTAATAGAAAGAAAAACTGGGCTGTTAGTAAAAGATTTTAAAAAGCTTTTTCAAAATATCAATTTTAAATCAGAATTTAACTGGACTGGAACATTTGGAAGCACTAAAGATGGCTTGCCCTATATAGACTCCTATAAAAAATTACCCAATAGCTTTTTTGCCTTAGGATTTGGTGGGAATGGAATTACTTTTAGTTTAATTGCTGCAGAGATAATTACAGACATACTTACAAAAAATAAAAAGCCTCAAAAAAATATATTTACTTTTGATCGTATTTAATCCATGCATGAAACAGTATGATACACAACGATACATAATGATACAATAGTTAACAATGATTTGACGGGATTCAATTGCTGAATTGCAAGTTTGCAACTAATTGATTTTGTGTCTGAGTGTCCAGTTACCTAAAAAATAACCTGTGAATATTGAAATATATTTAATTAATTCTGTAACACTTAATATTTAAAGAATCTTACTTTTGTGAAATAAAGTTTCATTCACATTAATAAAAATATAATTATGAAAAAAACATTTCTTGCGTTTCTTCTTTTGAGCAGTACAACAATGTTTGCTCAGAATGAGCGTAATAATTCTGACAGAAATCAACAAAGCAATAATCCACCCGCTGAAGTTCAGAACTCCTTTCAAAAAGATAATCCAAATGTTAATAATACAAATTGGGAACAAAGAAATAATCAATGGCATGGGAACTATAAAGACAACAACAATAAAAACGTTGATACTTATTATGATCCCAATGGAGATAGAATAAATATACGTAGAGAGTTAGATCGAAAAGATGTTCCTCAAAATGTTGATGACAGATACAATAGAAAATATAAAGACAACGGAGATTATAGAGCTGCACGAATTGAACGTCCAAATGATGTACCTCTATTTGAAATAAAATTTCATAAAGGAAATAGAGATCGTACTATATATATGGATGAACACGGCAAAAAAAGGCATTATAAAGATCGTCATTAATTCAAAGTGTGTTATGTATTCTCCATAGTGGCAATGTAATGAATGAATATAATTCAGAGAACATGCCCATTGTTTATGGTTCCTTGTAACGGGTGAATGAAACCATGCAGAGAAATACAAAATTCATTATAAGGATTTAAGTTAATACTTGAATTCTTTTTTTATGATAGAATAAACCAAAAGCCTATCGGCACTTTGAACTGCTTATGAGAATATGATCATCTTTGTTTACAAGTCAAATTGAAAAATGATAAGAAGTTAACCCCCTAATGAAATGGAATATACTAAAGAACATATTGTAGATTCCTGACCATGTGGA
>PKYU01000100.1 GCA_003132765.1 Chitinophagaceae bacterium
TTGAACTCAGAAAACACGGCAGGGCGGTGGAACATCCAAAAGAAGTTGACCTTTGTTTTTTAGCAGCGGACAAACGCGATGCGTTCCGAGCCCCAGATCTTATTTTTTGCGAATGCAAAACCTACATTCATTTTAAAGAGGTGGACATGCTGCGGATGCAACAATTAGGGAATGCATTTCCGGGTGCCGTCCTTGTTTTCGCCACGCTCAATGATACCCTTGTCTCCACAGAGATTGACTTGCTTCGTCCACGGGTGCAGCATTTTCAAACCGGTGGGGGAAGAAGGCCTCGCAACCCCCTCTTGATCTTAACAGCGCAAGAGTTGTTGAACCCCGATGTTACTTTTCCTTTAAAGACATATGAGGATCAAATGCACCCAAGCCAGGAGTATAGTGATTTTTTGGGTACCCTTTGTGAAATGACACTGCGCAAACATCTTCAAATTCCTACGTGAGGGGAGCTGCAAGAGGAACAATGGAGGCAGGGGATTTACCATCGGCAAATGATTGGAAACATTGTCGCTGCCGTTTTAGAGGACAAAAAGAAAATCGCCCCAAACGAAAATCGCTAGTACCATGAAATCTTATGCCATTATCAGGTACAAAGACTTTTATGACCGTTCGCTTCTAAAAATGGCTCCGTTTCAGTTATTGAAAACATATCACACTGACTTGGTGGTTTTATCACTTACTAAAGGGAATGCTCTTTTATTAAATGACATTGCAGACCACTGAAAACACTGTGCTTTCAAAAGGACAGTACAACCATTAACAAAAAGTTAAGCCATTCAATAGACACAGCCGACAGCCGCTAACAGGTTTTGTGCAAGTGTAGGGCGACGAACAAGTGCTCAACGACAGGAATCAGCAGCAGCAGTACCGGCAGACGGAACGCTGTTAGACAAATGAATAAAACTTGTACATTAGTCCAGCAATCGGCTGCAGTTCTGGGCTGGAGTGTGTCACGAGAAACAGGATAGTGAGATTTTGTTTTGTAATTGTATAAATGATGGCAGTTGGCCTGCCGTACACGCCTTACAGCAGGAGTGTACAAACCGCCCCAAGGTTCAGGTGGAGCTATGTTTAGGGAACACCAACAACTGCATAAATTTCCTGGCGTTTTTGGTTTATGAATAATAGAAATTACATCCTCATGTAATTCAACAATTTTGTTTTTCGCACTTAAAAATTTATAATCATTATAAAAGTTATAAATTTCTCCTGCTTGCAAGTTTTTTAAGAATCTTTCGTGACAACCTTTCAAGGGTCTTATAGCCAATAATTTAAATGCGCTCATGATCATTGGTTTGACTATATTTTACTTTTTTATTAATTGCCACTCGTGTCTTTTTTAATTACGTAAAATATTTCATTACAATTTTTCTTTCAACCAAAAAAAATAACTCTTGTCAACCTCCCGATATTTTTGGATTAACAATCGCTTCAGCAATTTCTAACGGAAGGATTGCAATGTCATCGACATCCATACTTTTCACAATTCGAGAGAAACTCAAATTTAAATTTCTAACTTGAAGGCAAAGACAAACTTAAGAAGCCAAAATCTCAGGTTCAATTGGGACAACACCTCCTCTNNTAGCTTGTTCCAGTGATACGCGTCTCGCATTTGTAATTTTATTCTTTCTCCATTGATGCTCAGTAACCTTCGCCAAGGTTCGAGATAACCACTTCGCCGTGATAAATCGTCGAATACGCGAAATGATTCAATAAAAAAATAAAAAGGAATATTAAGCCTGCCCACTGGTATTGAAGATATTTTTTCAGAGTCTGGAAAATCAAAGTCAATCTTTAAAGATTGCTTTAAAAATTCCCTTGTAATCAGATCGTAAAGAATGGAGTCATTACTTAAGAATTCTGGAATATCTAACCGAGGTCTTTCTCTAAATAAATTAGGATTCATTCCACAAACTGCAATAATTCGCCAAAACGGATTTCCTAACTCCTGATAAGCAATTGAGGCTTCCCAAAATTTCTCCAAAGCCTTATATGGGCGTATCAATGCAAGAAGTAAAGCGGATATCAAAAGGGAACTGGCCCAGTATTGTTTATTTTGTAGGCTCTGCTTTTCGTTTAAATGCCGTGCATAACCATAATGCACAGCAGACAAATTTTCGACAGCCTTATTATCTAATTCTAAAATATCGGTGTATCTACTCATTATTTTATTTTACAATGAGTAAGGTAAATGAAAGTCTTTCACAGCACTTTGAAGAAATAATATCACATTGCAAATTCTCTGGGCATAAACCAATTTTAATTTGTACGGTAACTTCTTCACCCAAAATCAATTTAGAACCAAATTTGATTTATCGCTTTTATATTAGAAGCCAAGAGGAAGGTAAATGTTTAGCAGACTTAGCAAATAACAAAAAAATAAATTCAGCAACCTACATAGTTGTAAATGACCCATACGGTAAAGGTGCAGTTGAAGAATTTAAAAAAAATTGGAACGGTAAATTTACCGAAGGAATTAAGGTTGATTTTGGAACAGGAGTGGATGAGATTAGCCAACAAATTGAACGGCAGATTAAAAATATTCCTGCAAGTGACCGGCAAGCAATTTTCATTGCTCATTATGGAAATGGTATTGACAACATTGTAAAGGCATTAGACCGAGAGAAAATTAAAGGTGTAATTCTTTCTACTTCTACTCTAAGTATAAACGATTGGCAAGAGCCAATAAAAAATATTCTTTCAACCTATGACTGGTATACTTGTGTTCCAAACTATAACTCTATAGATAAAAATCAAGACGATGTAATTAAGAATTTCACAACTCACACATTAAAACGATTAGTTCAGACAATCAATTTAACAAAGGGAAATCCAGGGACAACTTTTGATGAAAACTGGAAAAAAGCAGAAGTGTACATCAATCTTGATATTTCTTGGGATACAAACGGAGATGCTATTATTCCAATGAAAGCAGTAAACAAAAGCTTTTTTAAATAATGTTCATAATGAAAGTTCTAATTATCATTGATATGTTGAACGGGTTTTGTAGAAAGGGTTATCCGCTTTCTTTGCCTGACACAACAATAGACATTGAAAAATATATTACTACAAAAATTTTCGAGGCACATCAGCGAGAAGGTAAAGTTATTTTCGTTTGCGATAGCCATTCTTTGACTGACCCTGAAATTGGAAATCCTTATCCGCCACATTGTATGAAAGGAACAGTTGAAGCAGAAATAATTGACGAGTTAAAACCACTTGCAGACAAATCAATTGTTCTGACTAAAAATACTTTGAGTATTTTTCTCAAGACAGGACTTGAAAAATATTTGCAGGAATTCAAACCGACAGAAGTTGAATTGACTGGTGTTTGCACTGACATTTGTGACCTGTTTGCAGTATACGAATTGAGAATTAGAGGATATAATGTTTTTGTTTCACACAAAGGAGTTTGATCTCTTGACCCAACGAAACAAAATGAATACTTAGACTATTTTAAAGACAGACTTGGAGCAAGAACTGAATAACCACCTCACATTTGCTTTTTTACCAACCAACCACACAAGCCGACAAAAAAGCATAAGAGCTTGCAAGCCAACGCACCCAAACACACTCTGTTATTCATAGCAAGTATACTTCGACAGACAAGAAGCACGAACGGATATTCCAGAAGCGATGGCGAAACCAGCGCTAATTTTTTAAATGTAGAAAAGCTACAGTATGAAAGTGAATTTCTGAAATATATGCCAGATGCATTTGCTTTCGTCGGACTCATGCTTGATGAATGGGGAAACGAAATTGAAACCGGGAAAACCCACGACTTCAGAATTATTGCAATAAATGATTTGGAGCCGGAGTGGAAAGGAATAGTCCGTTTACAAATCATGAAAGATGGAAAAGTAATTACCGGGCAATCATCGAATTTAGTTATACCTCCATATGGCCAAAAGACTTTTACCATCTCATGTTTTACTCCGCAAAAATCCGGGCTATATACAGTAGTTGCGCTTTTGGAAAGAGAAGGTGAAAAGCCGGTAAAAAGTATTCGGGAAATTATGTTTAAATAAAATAATTGCAAATAGGTTTGGTTTTGTTTTGAATGAACAATCCTTTGTTAGACTTGTTGCGGTCAGCCTAAGGCCAAAATGCAATCCACTCTGTCCATGACAACTTACATGTAAACCAACTTTATTTGGAAGTTGTTTTTAAAAGAATAGAAAGCCTCTAATATTAAAATAGTTGAATGGATAGGCAATTCTTAGTAATATAGCAAACTGGGTTATATCTTTATTTGTTATTGGCAATAAACCTCCATGAAATAAACAACAGTGTAGCAAATAGTTAAAAAGAAATTGAACTACCATAACTTTATCAGTATAAAAACGATTGCCAAAATTTTTACTGTATGAATAATAACCTGAATTACATACTGCCTATTATTTTGGTAACCTCTTTATTTTTTTTGTGGGGCCTTGCTTATGGACTTTTAGATGTATTGAACAAACATTTCCAGGAGACGCTGAATATTACCAAGCAGCGATCTACATTGCTTCAGGCCGCTTATTTTGNNTTTTCTTATTGCTTTACCTGCCGGTGTGTTTATGCAAAAAGCTGGTTATCGAAAAGGAATCATTTCAGGATTATTATTATATGCTGGAAAATCCGGTCAAAGTGACCACCCAAATCCGGTAAAGGTTGACCATGAATACTATTGATTACCAATATCATTGGTGGATTAACAATTTTATTGGAATTAAATTATAAGATTAACAATTTTCTCCACTTATTCAACTCTATTTTAAAATATATTTATGTTTATCAAGATGTTATAAACAATGAAACTTGAGTAACCATAAGTTAAACATGACTTATTTATGAACCCATTGTTGCAGGATATAGAACCTTTAATCAAAGGTTCTATATATGTTAAAGAAATAAAGAAACCTAATCTAAATGATCAACTTCATTTCCATAATATTCATGAAATTGCCTTGATTTTAAAAGGTAGTGGCAAAAGGATAGTAGGGGATAATATTGAATATTTTACAGATAGCGATCTGGTATTTATTGGTCGTCTCCTTCCACATGCATCATATATTGAGAAAGATTATCTTTTAACTAATCAAGATGTTCATGCATTAGTAATCTATTTCCGTCCAGATTGGTTTAATGAAAATCTTTTAAAGTCTTCTGATTTTATAAAGCTCATGAAGTTAATTAAAGAAATAGAAAGAGGGATTAAAATATTCGGGAATACGAAAACGAGGACTATAAAAGCGCTCATTAAACTTAAAAACAGTACAGGGCTTGAGAGAATAATTAAACTTTTGGAGATTTTAGATTTTGTATCAAAATCAAATGAATATAAATGTTTGGCCAGCGAAGGTTATTCAAATAGTTACGGTCAAAATGATGTGGAGAGATTGGGCGAGGTTTATAAGTATATCATGAAAAATTTCACAGACACAATAAAACTGGGCGATGTATCATCTATAGCCAANNACTCCAACAGCATTTTGTAAATATTTTAAAAGCAAAACAGGAAAAACTTTTTCAAGTTTTGTTAATGAAGTGCGGATTGGACAAGCCTGTAAATTAATTTTTAACTTAAACCTAAATATATCACAAATTTGCTATTCATGTGGTTTCAACAATTTAACAAATTTCAATAGAAATTTTAAGCATTTTACTAAGATGAACCCAACTGAATATAAAAAGAACCTTTATCTTTAAGTACATTCCTCAACTTCACAAGTATCATAAGAAATAAGCATCACGTATGTAGATTTACCTTTTTTGCAAGTTCGGGTAAAATCCACAAAGAAACTATTCTTTACGTTCATTTAAAACGTGGGATTATTATGTTGGATAAAATAGTTTAACCATCGGCTAAATTATGTTAAACTTTTACCGTTTTAGAAATCTACTTTTATCTTTTATTATTCGACTATTTGTTGTAAAACATAAGGACAGTAACAATCCGATATTTTAAAAGGTAATCCCTTAGGATTCGATAATTAATTTAGGCTAAATAATATGCAATTTCAAAAAAGAGTATTCTATCTACTGATAGGTATAGGCATCATGTTCTTAATGTCGGAGTATGCCGCTGCACAAAATATTATGATTTCATCGGCAAGTGTAAAGTCAGTGAAGGTAATAGCACCACATAAAGATGAGATCAAAGGNNACCTATAGCCGATTATCTGCGAAATTTTCTGGCGCTGAGAACAAACATAGTGGATGAGCAGGTCCATCATCGGATGTAGAAAGATGAAAAGATATGCCAGTTTGTTTTGGCAACGGAAGAGAATGTTATAGAGCTATGTAGGAATGACTTCAAGGCTAGTTTGGCACCTGATGCACACCCAGATAGTTA
>PKYU01000252.1 GCA_003132765.1 Chitinophagaceae bacterium
GTATCGCCGCCGCCGATCACCACTACATGCTTATCGGTTGCTAATATATTTTCACCGATAGTCTCCTTATTTGAAACTCTTTTATTTTGTTGCTTCAAAAAATCCATTGCAAAATAAACTCCTTTGGACTCCCTGCCGGGGATATTCAGGTCTCTGGGTATAGTGGATCCACCAGCCAATACAATTGCATGATATTCCCTTAAGATATCATTTATAGATATATCTGCGCCAACATTTGCATTGCACATAAAAATTACTCCTTCCTCTTCCATTATTTTTATTCTTCTTTCCACTACCCATTTTTCCAGTTTAAAATCAGGGATACCATACCGAAGTAAACCACCGGGTTCATCATCTCTTTCAAAAACTGTAACTGTGTGTCCTGCAGAATTAAGCTGTGCAGCTGCTGCCATGCCTGCCGGGCCGGATCCGATTATAGCAATTCTTTTGCCTGTTCTGAGATTAGGTATTTTGGGCTGTACAAAACCCCTATCAAAAGCAATTTCAATGATATGCTTCTCTATTTCTTCAATAGTAATAGCTGGTTGATTGATCCCTAATACGCAGGCCGTTTCGCAAGGGGCGGGGCAAATACGGCCGGTAAATTCAGGAAAATTATTTGTTGATGTAAGTATATCGTAAGCCTCTTTCCAACTTTTCCGGTAAACGGCATCATTGAATTCGGGTATCACATTTCCGAGGGGGCAACCGTTATGGCAAAAAGGAATGCCGCAATCCATGCATCTAGCTGCCTGCTGGTTTAGTTTTTCATCCGTATACCTTTCTACGAATTCCTTATAACCATTCAGTCTTTCTACAGCAGATCGCTTCCCGGGAAGTTCCCTGGTGAATTCTAGAAATCCGGTTGGTTTAGCCATTAATTTTTTTTTCTTTTAATTTTTGCAGTAATGATGCTTCGAATTTTTAAGAAATCGAAATTGATTTAAGAACCAAATGTCTGGGGAATGATGGGATAAATGAATCTTATTTTTTCCTGACCTGCCATCATTTCACACCAACAGCCAATCTTTTTTCAGATAATATCTTTTTATAATCTTTAGGAAATACTTTTACGAAATTTTTCAATTGATTTTCAAAATCATTTAAAATGAATTTTGCAACGGTGCTGTTGGTATGTTGATAATGTTTGCTGATCATTTCCTGTAATAATTTTTCATCTTCCCTTTCGAGGCTATCCAAATCAACCATTTCCTGGTTGCACATTATATCAAAATTATGCTGCACATCATAGACGTAAGCTATGCCTCCACTCATTCCTGCTGCAAAATTTCTTCCTGTTTCGCCTAAAATAACCACGTTTCCACCTGTCATGTATTCGCAACCGTGATCTCCGACACCTTCGGCGACAACATTCGCCCCTGAATTCGGCACGCAAAATCTTTCTCCCGCTTTTCCCCGAATGTAAGCTTCACCTGAGGTGGCGCCATAAAAGGCAACATTCCCGATAATAATATTTTCTTCAGGTATAAAGCCGGAATTAATGGAAGGGTAAATAATTAATTTAGCGCCGCTCAATCCTTTTCCGAAATAATCGTTTGCATCTCCTTCCAGTTCAAGGGTAACTCCTTTAGTATTAAAAGCGCCAAAACTCTGTCCTGCTGTCCCGGTAAATTTAAAGTGGATCGTATTATCAGGCAGGCCCAAAGCGCCATACTTCTTTGTAATCTCATTTGACAGAATCGTTCCTGTTGTTCTGTCTGTATTTTGAATTTGAAAAGATTTCCTCACACTTTGGCCGTTTTCCAACGCACTTCCAGCAGTGTTTAATAATTTCCAATCGAGTACATCAGCGAGTCCATGGTCCTGCTCCTCCGATTTAAACAAGCCTGTAAATTTCGATGCTGATTCTTTATATAAAATCGGTGACAGATCGAGGTTGCGATATTTTGGATTTGAAATATTTTCTCTTTTTTCAAGATAATCAACCTGCCCAACCATTTCATTAATTGTCCTGAATCCGAGCTCAGCCATAATCTCTCTTAATTCCTGGGTCAAAAATTTAAAGAGATTTACCACATGCTCTGCATTCCCATTAAAGCGCTTTCTAAGCTCAGGATTTTGTGTAGCAACGCCAACCGGGCATGTGTTTAAATGACATTTTCGCATCATAATGCAACCTTCCACAACTAAGGCAGCTGTTGCAACTCCCCATTCTTCTGCTCCAAGCAACGTAGCTATAGCTATGTCGCGTCCAGTTTTCAATTGACCATCTGTTTGAATAATTACCCTGCTGCGCAATTTATTTTTTACCAAGGTCTGATGAGTTTCTGCAAGTCCAAGTTCCCATGGTAAGCCTGCATGTTTAATTGAACTGATAGGTGAAGCTCCTGTGCCACCGTCATGGCCGGATATGAGTATTACATCAGCTTTTGCTTTTGCCACACCGGCAGCAATAGTGCCAACTCCTGCTTTGGAAACAAGTTTTACGTTAATTCTTGCATTCCTGTTTGCATTTTTTAAATCAAAAATTAATTGAGCAAGATCTTCAATTGAATATATATCGTGGTGGGGTGGTGGTGATATTAAGCCAACACCCGCCGTGGAATGACGAACTCTGCCGATCCATTCATCAACCTTGTGCCCGGGTAACTGGCCTCCTTCGCCTGGTTTTGCGCCCTGGGCCATTTTAATCTGTAATTCGTCTGCTTCGGTAAGGTACTGGCTGGTTACTCCAAACCTTGCTGAGGCTACCTGCTTAATGGCGCTTCTCATAGAATCTCCATTTGCTAAGTTCTCATACCTGATCTCATCTTCGCCACCTTCGCCTGTGTTGCTCTTGCCTCCAAGCCTGTTCATGGCAATGGCCAGGGTGGTATGTGCTTCCCACGATATGGAACCAAAGGACATGGCGCCTGTTGCAAATCTTTTATAAATATTCTCAGCCGGTTCCACTTCATCTATGGAGATGGAAGGACGGTTAACTTTAAATTGAAAAAGGCTCCTTAAAGTAGCTGCCTTTTCACCTTGGTCATTTACGAGTTTTGAATATTTTTTGAAGGTGGAATAATCATTCATTCTTGTGGAATACTGCAACAAATGAATGGTTTGGGGATTAAATAAGTGATATTCGCCTTTTCGTTTCCATTGATAAAGGCCGCCTACTGTAAGTCGCTCAATAGGAATATTCTTTTTGCTGAAAGAAAAGTAATGCTTTATCAGAGTTTCATTTGCAATTTCATCAAGCCCCATGCCCTGAATCCTCGATGTGGCGCCTGTAAAATATTTATCAATTACACCTTGATTAATACCAATAATTTCAAAAATTTGGGCTCCCTGGTATGATTGCAATGTAGATATTCCCATCTTTGAAAAAACTTTCAATAAGCCATCGCTGATAGCCGTTACATAANNTTTTTTTTGAGTTGGTTTGCATCAAGGTCTGTTTGCAACTTTCCGGAAAGTTTCATATCGCGGATAGTAGATAATGCGAGGTAGGGATTGATTGCTGTGGCTCCAAATCCAACCAGGCATGCAAAATGATGCACTTCCCATACATCGCCTGCTTCTACAATTAAACCAACCTGACCGCGCAGACCTTTCCTGATCAAATGGTGGTGAACGGCAGATGTGGCCATCAGGGAAGGAATCGCGGCATGCTCTGAATCTATTGCCCTGTCAGATAAAATCAATACTTCGAAACCATCCATTACTGCATCGACTGCATAACGGCAAATTCGCTCTATTCCTCTTTGCAAAGATCCGGGTTTGCCATCTGCCATGAAATATGTTTGCAAAGTCTTTGCCTGAAAGATGCCTGTATCAATACTTCTTATTTTTTCCAAATCATGATTGGATAATATGGGTTGTTTTAATGCAACGCAATGGCATGATAAAGGATCTTCTTCCAAAAGATTACCGTTATTACCAACAAAATTTGCCAGAGACATGACCAGCCTTTCCCTGATTGGATCAATCGGCGGATTGGTTACCTGGGCAAAAAGTTGTTTAAAATAACTGCTTAAATGTTGCGGTTCATTGCTCAATACAGCCAACGGAACATCGCTTCCCATGGAACCTGTTGGCTCTTTCCCGGTAAGGGCCATTGGTGCAATCAATACTTCGAGGTCTTCTGTAGTGTAGCCGAAGGCCTTCTGATATTTAAATACCTGCTGAGGTTCGAGATGCGTAAACATAACCCTGGGCTCAGGAAGTTCCTCTAATCTTATCTTGTATTTATTCAGCCATTCACCATAAGGTTTTTGTGTACAGATTTTTTGTTTGATTTCTTCATCGCTAATTATCCTGCCTTGTTCGAGATCCACGATAAACATTTTTCCTGGTTGTAATCTTCCCTTTTCAATAATTAGTTTTGGATCTATAGGCAGCACCCCTGTTTCAGAAGCCATAATTACTCTGTCATCAGAGGTAACGCAATACCTGGATGGTCGAAGTCCATTCCTGTCCAGCGTTGCTCCAATCAGTTTGCCATCTGTAAATGAAATGGAAGCANNTTCATTTGCTCATTGCCATCCCATGCCTCCGGTATTAACATCATCATCACATGTGGAAGAGAACGTCCACATAATGTAAGTAATTCGATCATATTATCCAGGCAGGCAGAATCTGATTGTCCTTTATCCGCCACCGGTAGTAGCATCTCCATTTCCTCTTTGGTGAAATATTGGGAAACAAAACTCATTTCACTCGTCCGGAGCCAGTTGAGATTCCCCTGCAATGTATTGATCTCGCCATTATGTGCGATATAACGAAAAGGTTGTGCTAATTTCCAGGAAGGAAATGTGTTAGTAGCAAAGCGTGAATGTATTAATCCAAATGCAGATACAATTTTCTTATTCTTTAGGTCAGGAAAATAATGACGAACCTGCAGGCTGGTTAATTGTCCCTTATAAATAATTGTTTTATAGGATAAAGAAGCAATATAAAAACCAATGGCATCTCTTCTAACCGTATTATTGATCGTTTGTGTTGCATAATTTCTCAACACAAATAGCTTTCTTTCAAACTCGTCAGGTTTGTTAATGTGGTCCGGACAAGCTACAAAAACCTGCTCTATTTCTGGCTCAACTGATAAAGCTGAGAGCCCGATATCATCGGTGATTACAGGAGTCTTTCGATAACCCATTATTTCCAATCCAAGTGTCTCCGCGGAACGATTGAATATATCCCTGCATTCCTCCCGAAGTCTGATATCTTTTGGGAAAAATAATACGCCCACTCCATATTTACCATAAGGTGGTAAATGAATTCCCAGTTTCAGGCATTCGTCAAAGAAGAATTCATGAGGGGTCTGAATCAAAATTCCGGCGCCATCACCTGTGTTATTTTCACAACCGT
>PKYU01000501.1:0-4815 GCA_003132765.1 Chitinophagaceae bacterium
GAAAGAGGCTGAAAGCCACGGCCCATTCCTTACTTTTCACTTTTTTTTCAAGTTCTTCGATACCCCGTATACCTCCTACAAAATCAATTATTGTATCTGTTCTTTGATCCCTGATATTCAAAATAGGGTCTAGTAAATTATTCTGTAATATGGTTACGTCAAGTATGCCAATCGGATCTAATGAATAGGTTTCTTCCTTTGCCCTAAGCTTATACCATTTTTTTTCAAAATACATTCCAAAGCTATGGGGTTCCTTAGGCGAGANNATCCATAATATGCAACTGTCCGGCAGGGAAAAGAGTTGTAAGAAAATAACCGGCTTCTTCATTGTTAGGTAATTCCTGCTTCACTTTTGCAGCAGAAGCTGCACGGTGATGACCGTCAGCTATATAAGTGCAGGAAACTTGTTTCTTAAATATATCCGTAATTGTGTCGATCTTCTCCTGGTCGCTGATTACCCAAACAGAATGCTGCACGTTATCCTCTGCAATAAAATCATATATTGGCGTTTTCGATGCTTTCCATTTTTCAAGGAGTTCATCCAGCCTGGGAACGTCTCTGTAAGCAAGAAATACATTGCCGGTTTGCGCGCCTGTTGCTTTTATATGGGCAATCCGATCCTGTTCTTTTTCCGGCCTCGTAAATTCATGTTTTTTTATTAATCCCTTTTCATAATCGGTCACAGAACTACAACAAACGAGTCCGCTTTGGCTTCTGCCGTTCATTACCAATTGATAAATATAATAACAAGGTTTGCTTTCCCGGAAAAGTACCGGCCGGCTGATAAATGCGTCAAGATTTTCTTTTGCTTTTTGGTATACTTCTTTGCTGTGAATATCAATTTTTGATGGGAGATCAATTTCGCTTTTGGTAATGTGAAGGAAAGAGTATGGATTTCCTTCCGCTTCCACCTTAGCTTCATTGCTGTTCAGTACATCATAAGGACGTGATGCTACAAGTTTGGCAAATTGAGCCTCTGGCCTAAGAGCTTTGAAGGGTAAGATTGAGATCATGTAATAATTAATTGAGGCCCTATGGCTTTATTCTGTTTGTCAGGCGGGCAAAGATAAACAATCAGGAAAGATTTTTATATGATAAGCAGGAATTTTAGATTATTTCTAAAAGAGGAATAAAAAATTTTGTAAGGTTCCTTTTCATCCTTAAGGCAAGATCCCAATTAAGGCCTGTTCATCTAGAGATTGTTTTTTTCAAATTCATTCATAACATCAGTAAGGTATTGAACACTGCTTAAGGGTAAGGCGTTATACATCGATGCCCTGAAACCTCCAACTGACCGGTGTCCTTTTATTCCATAAATATTANNTTCATCACAAAACATGCATTCATGGTACTCCGGTCATCTTTTGAGGCTGTTGATTTAAAAAGAGCGCTTTTATCTATGGTATCATACATCAACTGCGCTTTCTGATTATTTATTTTTTCAATGGCGCTAATTCCTCCGCTTTCCTTCAGCCATTTTAGCGTAAGCATTGAGACGTAAACTGCAAATACCGGAGGTGTGTTGAGCATACTTCCTTCTTTAATATGATTTCGATAATCCATTATGGTGGGTATTGGCCGTTTTACTTTACCCAATATATTTTTGTTTACTACCACCAGGTTAATACCTGCGGGCCCCATATTCTTTTGGGCGCCTGCATATATCAATCCGAAAGAATTAAAGTCCCTTTGCCTGCTGAAAATATCACTGCACATATCAGCTACAAGCGGCATACTTACATCAGGTATTGTTTTCCATTGGGTACCATAAATAGTATTGTTGGTGGTAATATGAAAATAGGTGGCATCATTTGGTACTACAAAATCTTTAGGAATATAATTGTAATTGGATTCTGTGGAACTGCATACAACGTCAACATTTCCGAATAGCTTTGCTTCTTTCAAAGCCTTCGTGCTCCAAACACCGGTATCAGCATAAGCGGCTGTTTCTTTCTCATTAAGCAAGTTCATAGGTACCTGCATAAACTGGGTGGAGGCTCCTCCGTGCAAAAACAAAACTTCATGATCGGTATCCAGTTGCATTAATTCTTTCACCAATTTAATAGCCTCATCCATTATGGCCTGAAACTCCTTAGTCCGATGACCCATTTCGAGGATAGATAAACCGGAATCATTATAATTCAGCACAGCTCTTGAAGCCTGCTCAAATACCACTTTTGGCAGCACGGAGGGCCCCGCATTGAAATTATGAACCTGTTTCTTCTTATTCAATATTTCCTGGTTTGCAACGCTCATTGAGAAAAAATTTTGTGCAAATGTAAGATATTTAGCTGCCGGGTTTAAGGGCTTTGTTCCTGCCTGCCTTTGATGGTTCCTTTCTTCCATTCCTCATTTAATTCTTCAAAAGCTTTCAGTTCATTTTCTGAAAATGATTGGTTGGCTATTTCTGTAAGATCAGGTTGTCCTGCATCTACCCAGGCTGTAAACCAAAAAGAGGCAATTGCAAAAATAGCCTTTCGCATTTTCATCTCTACCATTCCTTGCAATTTATTGTTATAGTCTATAGTATATTCAGACGAGTATTGCCTGGTAATTATGTTATTTCTATTTTCGAATGCATACTTCTTATCACCCGGGAAATTAATAGATAATTCCTTTTCAAAAGCCAGAACCGAATCAGCTTCCCTGCCACTTTCAACAACTATATTCCAGATAAAGGCTCCCGTCTTATGAATATAAGACGCCTTTCCGATAAAGAAATCGAATTGCTTATCTGCCAATAATTCCGGAATACGGCATTCCCATTATCCATGAATTCCCAATTGGCCGGTAAGTTGCCCGTTATGGTTAGTGCTTGCATGCAGTGGCACGTGGGCATCAGCAATATAATGTCCAATGTCAGCGCTGTTCTTCATTATTGAAGCAAAATTCTTTTCCTTATAAGCTTTGGTGCGTCTCTTTTGCATTATCTCTATGTGCCAGGGAACAATACCGTAAGCCAATAAAGTGTCTTCACCAAATTTTTCAATGGCATCGTTCCACTTGTGCGGCAATTCAGCATAAGGAAATTTTCCATAATGATCAATATCTATAAAATGCCTTGGCACTTCTGCAGCAACAGCATATCTTCTTTTGTCCGGATCCACAGCATGTTCACTTAATAAATCAATATTTGGTTCATACAATACCAGCATTTGAGGAGGAAGTAAGAAAACGGCGAGGTAGTTTATTTTTTTATGGGCATAAAACCCCCAGCAATAACTTTCGGTTGTTATAGAAATCAGTGCTATAAAAAGAATAAATTTTTTCAATTATACTGTTTTATTCCTTAATCAAATCAGTAAATAAATCAGGCTTAGATTCGTTTCCTGCTGTGTCGGTTACCCCACCACTAACGGCAATCTTCATTGATTGAGTAGCGCCAATATTTGGAATCGGCCTTACCCTTTCTTTGGGAACAATATAAACATTTCCCGCAACAGAGTAAGCCATAGGCAGGTACACCGCTACATAATCCTTCATGCCGAAGCTGCTCATATCTTCCTGGGTAATAAATCCTACCCGCCATACATCTTTATCATCAACGTTCGCCATTACGTTATTTGTAAATTTTTTTTTATTCCCGGCAAAAGCTTCAAAAAAATCTCGTATAAAAGAATAGAATAGTTTTATCCCCGGGGTTCTTTCCAGGAATTTATCCAGGATGGACAAAATACGACCCATTACAAAAAAGGAACTTAGGTATCCGGTAACTATTATAAAGCATATAATAAGTACGAACCCCAGACCAGGAATGTTGATTGCCGGCCTGAGTATGCTGTCAATCCTGTCAAAGATTTCATAAATGAAATATATAGTTATGGAAACAGGTCCAAGGATCAGTAATCCCTGTAAAAAATATTGGATGATTCTTTGGTAACCAACAGACTTCTTCATGGCAAAAATTTTGAATTAAAGATAAGTTTTGTACCGTTCATCCCGAAAATATCACTATTAATGTAAAATTAATATAGGAAACTTAGGCAACACAAAAAGTTTCCATAGTTTTACCGCCCGATGGATATAAAAGACCGAATAAAACAAAAAGCAGATGAACTATTCCGGAAGTACGGCATCAGATCTGTGACTATGGATGAGATTGCCAACCAACTCGGTGTTTCCAAAAAAACGATCTACCATTCCTTTTCTGATAAAAATGAACTGGTAGATGAAGTAATTGTAGACATGCTCAAATTTAATAAAGAATCTTGTCAAAGTTATAAAATAGGGTCTCAGAATGCCGTCCACGAAATTTTCATGGCGCTGGATATGTTACAGGTAATTTTCGGCAATATGAACCCATCAATATTGCACGACATCGAACGAAATTACCCCGTTACCTATAAAAAATTTATAGAATATAAATATAAATTCCTCTACGAACTCGTAAAGGACAATATGATAAGAGGTATGGACGAAGGATTGTACAGGCCCGAAATTAATATTGATTTTGTTGACATGTGTATTAAAGCTGTTACAATAAAAGATACCAGAGGGCCACCATTTAAAGGAACAAATAAGGATTTATTAGAAACACTTCAAGACTATTATACAAATGAATTTGAGGGAACATTACGCGAGAGCAAAATAAGTACAACAAAATTAAACCAAACATTAAAATATGCAAGAGACCAAATAATAACAGCATATGAAAATAATATAAATATGCACTTTATAAGTCGCTTATTTCGTTATGTTAATTGTGTGTTTGGAGAAAAAAACAAAGATGAACTTTCTGAATTAAAAGGAAAAGAGTTAACGGAACGCAAGCATGAATTACGAAGAGAATATATGATTGTTAAAAATGATATTTTA
>PKYU01000501.1:4822-5043 GCA_003132765.1 Chitinophagaceae bacterium
TCCGTACGATTTGAAGGTTGACCCACAAAAGTATATAAAATATATGATTTATATGAATAATGAATTAGAAATAATTGGAAGAAAGCAATTTCATTGTTTTCCATTACGAACAGATTTAGTTCCTAAATTTATAAGATTAGATACAGCATCATTACTAGAATTAATGTATGATACTGATACGAAAAAAATGAGGGATAATTTAAAAGCGTATAAGAAAGAGA
>PKYU01000257.1 GCA_003132765.1 Chitinophagaceae bacterium
ACCGAAGGTGTTGCTTGAACATCAGGTCTTGTGCAATTGGGGCTGGACATTGAAACAATCATCGGCAGTGCATATCCAAGCTTTGGTTTCGGCAGACGGAATTCTGCCGGGCAGCAGTTCTAACCTTCGGCTTTTAGTTATAAATTTAGCTTCATTTCCAGGCGGACAGTTCATCCTAGGCTGTGTCTCTCCTCCTAGCGTTGAAGCAAAGCAGGACATGGCCGGTCAATCTAAAAAATGACTATCTTAGAGCATGGATGAATAGTGAGCCTATTCATCCGTGTCCTGCAAGAGCATAGAGCAGGGAGTAGAAAACACGGCAGGGGAAAACATATATTTGTTTGTTGGCCGATATACTTAAATGAACTCTGAGCTTCGATACAAAATATTAGACCAATCTTTAAAAATTGAATTCGAGATTGCAAAAATTCTCTCGAAGATTATTCGTGTTGACCATTCTAATAGCAAAACGTTAAGCAACAAAAGTTCCGCAATTCCATTCAAGGTTAAAGTAGACCTGCTTTATGATTTAAAAAGAATAAACAAAGAAGAGTATAACTTGCTTACTCTCTTTATGGAAATCAGAAATCAGTTATTACATAATTATGAGATTGACACAATGGAAAAAGTCATTGGTTCAATAAGCAAAAAGCAGCTCTTGCTGAATTTAAACAAGGACGATTCAAAAAAGTACGCAGATAGCATTTCTGAAATTGACAAGGAATTCTTTTTAAATCAATTGCTTGACAAATTACATATTGAGTTACTTACAATTTTAAGGAGTCAAATTGAACATATAATAAAAGATATTGAAGCCGAGCAAGAAAATATAACTAATAAAAATCTTGCAGAAGCTCAAACAGAAACAGTCAAAATTCTTATTGAAACTCAAAAGGAAGTTTCTGAAAGGCTTGTAGGTTTTTTTTTTAAAGAGTATGACAATAAAGAGGAATTTAAACAAATATTTGACGCTCTTTTTTATAAAATATTTAAAGAAAAAGCTGAAAATAAGTTCGGAAAATTGGACGTATAGTACTTCAGCCAATATGAACTGTGTTAAAAAACGCAAGGCTTTTCAAGCAGACAGAAAAATAGAAATTCAATCCTAGGCCGTGTCTCTCCTTCTATCTTTGAAGCAAAGCAGGACGCGGCGGGTCAATCTAAAATAGCAATGACTATCTTAGAGCATTGATGAATAGTGCACTTATGTATTAATAACAGTAAACCACAAACAAATGAAAAAAATATTATTGATACTGATCTTGGCTCCTTTGTTTGCAATGGCTCAAAAATGCAGTATTAAGGGTAACGTCTTTTATAAGTACAACAATTTTGTTGGCAACCGTGCTGATGCAGGTTGTACCGTATATTTGTCTTACCCCCATAATTCAAAACATTACAAAAAGGTTATTACTGACCTTTCCGGCAACTTCTCATTCCAGGATTTAGATAAAGGTCAATATTTAATAGCTGCACAATCAAAGGAAGTTCGCCAAAATCCATTAAATCACATCAGAATACTTCAGGATGTTCCAATAGGTTTGTATTTCGATGTTGATTTAAAAAGTACTATTGAAACCGGTATAGATAGCGCGACAATTTATCAAAAAGAAGTTGATAGCCTTTCGATTTGGAGACCAACCAAANNACTCGAACAAAAAACCCAGGACGAGGATTTGAAATTTGCAATATTTGAATTATCGCTTCCTGAAAGTGTAAGTTTTAATAATATTTCATTAACTACGGAAAATCCAACAGCAAATATTATTGTAGATTTTGGATTAACACAATCCTTGTGAAATATTATTTACAATGCCCCCGGTAGGGGTTAAATGATCATTTATCTAAATTTTTCATTGAACCCATAAGTAAAGTCCTGGTAAATATCATCATAGATACGTGGCAAAGTTCTGCTATTTCTTCGCTATCATACAAATCCAGTTCTTCATCAATAACCTGAACTAATATCCTGTAAGAATCTATATCCAACTTAAGGCACATTGCCCTAATCTCTGCTGCCGTATAGGTGGGCTGCTTTTTCATATATCCGGTAAATCTAACTCAGCTTTTCTGATTCCGTAGTAATTACTTTTGCGTATGGTAAAATGCCAATAAAATTTAAGGAAATAACCTCCTGTTGGCGCAGAATGATGCGTAGGAAAAGAGCGAGCGCTTCTTGTGCCATGTACCAAAAACAGAGAGTTGATATATTTAGAGGGCCAAACCTGTTTTAGTAACTGTCTTTCCCTGGTATGTTTCTGCTTTGACTTTGTAGGTTCCAGGCGTTACTTTTATGATTTGTATAGCCACTATTTGTTTTGATTTCTTTCTACTATAAAATCCCAATATTACAATCCGTGTACCCCTATTGTACCTTATAAAAATTGAAATATAGACCCAGTAAGGATTTCATAGTATTATAAGGTTCCTGTTCCGGGCACTGAACCAAAAAAGAAGCCTTGTTAGCGCTACCGCTTTCAAGGTTTCTTTTTTATATGGAAGCATTCAATAAGACGGGAAACGAAAAATGAACTACCTCGCAGCCAAGCTGACGAGGTATCAAAACAGCCTTAGC
>PKYU01000128.1 GCA_003132765.1 Chitinophagaceae bacterium
AATAAATGATAAATGTATTGGTTGTGGTATTTGTTATGAACTGCACCCTGAAGTCTGGCGAATGTCAAAAAAAGATGGTAAAGCAACCTTGCTTTGCTAAAATCAATTGAAAAAAAAGATGTGTTTATATTGCCTGTCAGCAATACTATTCATCAGCNNTTTAAAATATTATGAACGAAACCATCATCCAATTTTTACAAAAACAAACCTGTGCCACCATATGTTGCGTGGATGAACAGGAAAAGCCATATTGTTTCTGTTGTTTCTATGCATTCAACCCTGAAGATGGATTGCTTTATTTTGAATCATCAGCAAATTCCCATCATTCAGAATTGATTAAATAAAATCCATTTATCGCCGGTACAATTTTGCCCGATAAGCTTAATAAATTAATTGTGAAAGGAATTCAGTTTGAAGGAATTCTCTTAGATTCACAACATGCGATAGTAAATAGTAAAACAATCGGGGAGTAATTATCTTTAAAAACACCCCATTTCATTGTCTATTCCCGGTGAAGTATGGACTTTCCAAATCAGCCATATTAAAATGACCGACAGCACAAAAGGATTTGGGAAAAAGATTGCCTGGAAAAGGGTCTAAAAGTTAATTTTATAAGGATGTTAATATTAAAGGACGCTTATGTCCTTAATTATTTTTACCTTTACATCCTTAAAGCATATATATGTTGGTTAACAGCCTATTATGTGGTTTACGTGGCCAATAATTAAATATTATTTACCAGTTCCAGTAATACTTACCTCATCAAATGAATTATACTTCTCAACATAAATTTCATATACCTGTGATGGGATTGGCCTATACAATAGATAGTCCAATAAAAGTTGCACAATTTGGCATCTCATCTGTAATTTCCATTGTTGAAAACCGGTTGATTGAAATGATGCGAAGCCATTATTACCCAACTATCAACCAGGAGTACATTCCTATCAATACACATGAAGAGGATTACCGGGCCAAAAGAGTTACTGATTACCTGAACCTGTTAAATACAATTGTTCACCAACAGGTTGAAAAATTAAAGAGCGCAGCTTTTGAAGCGGGCTCTGAAATAGTTAAATATTTTGAGATGCTGCCGGAAGATAGTACACTTAAGCAATTGTACCGGCAAATGATGAAGACAAGTGATCAACCGGAAAAAGAAGAAATAGAGAATCAATTAAGGGCACAAATCAGACCAGGGAGTATTGATGTAAATATCATGACCAAATTGGACCGGAATAATTTTGACCAGCATGGCAATATACTGGAAAATGGATCTGATGCGATAGTCGCACTAAGAGGTTACGCAAAAAGTAATCTCAATAATTCTTCTGTAATTTTTTCGGCTGGTATAAACCCGAGATTGTATAATTACCTGGAAAATTGTAATGAGTTTGATATAGATGATAACGGAGAGTTTACAAAAAAAGTAATAATAAAGGTTAGTGATTACCGGTCTGCTTTAATACAAGGAAAATATTTGGCCAAGAANNACAGAAGGTTATTTACTGGGTCCTATTTTGGAAGAATTCAAAACAAAGAAACAGGAACTCATTGATACACTTTTTGAAACCTACAATGCTACCCAACAGAAAAAAAATAATAGAAA
Source organism: Chitinophagaceae bacterium (assembly GCA_003132765.1). Lineage (GTDB taxonomy): Bacteria > Bacteroidota > Bacteroidia > Chitinophagales > Chitinophagaceae > Ginsengibacter. The sequence continues at coordinate 1,610 of PKYU01000128.1, forward strand.
TTTTACTAATCCTCCCAAAATGATATTTTCAGTTCAGGGTGGTATAGGCACTTATGAAGAAGATGAATTTTTACAGAGTCACTATGAAATGGATAGTACCGGATGGGGAACTCCGTTTTTGTTGGTGCCTGAAGCTACCACTGTTGATGAAAATACAATGGAACAATTGTGTGCCGCAAAAGAGACANNCGTAAGGTTTCATTATTTGAAAGGAACCAGTTCTGAAAAGGAAAAATTGTTACGCATCAGCAAAGGAAAGCCGGGAAGCCCCTGTACTGAAAAGCATCTTTCTTTTAATACAGAATTTACGAAAGAGCCTATTTGTACTGCATCACAAAAGTATCAGAAATTAAAAATTACTCAATTACAAACCCTCAATTTACCTGAACCGGAATATAAGAAGCAGGTGTACGAAGTAATGGAAAAAGAATGTTTATGTATAGGATTGAGCAATTCGGCATCGATTAATTATAAAGAGCCTTTCGTTAAGAAATTGCACGCAGTAACAATTTGCCCGGGTCCAAATANNATGACCGATCATATTTATGGAAGGGAAGATATTCTTACCAATGCTAACAGACCTCATATGTTTATTGCCGAACTGCATTTGTATATTGATTTTCTAAAAGAAGATTTGAAAGAAGAAATTAGCAAACCCGATCAATTTTCTAAAAAGAAAAAATACTATAATTCATTTTATCAAAATCTCCTGGATGGAATAATGTATTATCGCCAGTTGACCGGCCTTTCAGAAGAATCAAAGAAANNGAAAGCACTTTATTATGCTGAAATAGAGTTGGATTTCTTAAACTATCAATACGCAATTAAGGAAAACCAATCATAATTAAGAGATGAGCCAAGTCCTCAGATGAGGAGTTAGCATTTCTCAATCATTTAATTGGCGATTCAAGACTTAATAACTTCTCGAACCTTGCCTGGAAAAAGCGAAGATATTTTGGTTCATATACCATCTTCATTCCATTGATTTTATTGCGGCGTTCAAAAACTCTTCCAGCAGATTCTGCAATCACATCCATATGCGCCTGTGTGTATACACGGCGTGGAATTGTAAATCGTACCAACTCCAGTTTTGGATAATAGTTTTCGCCATTTGCTTTTCTTCCTGCAGAAACTATTCCTCTTTCCATAGTTCTTACACCTGAGTCAAGATATATTTCTGCGGCCAATGATTGAGCGGGGAATTGGTCTTGAGGGATATGAGGTAAAAATTTTTTTGCATCCAAAAAAATGCCGTGCCCGCCGATGGGTTTTACAATCGGAATATCATATTCCATCATTTTTTCTCCCAAATAAATTACCTGGCCCACCCTTGCCCTGATGTGATCGTCACTAACGCTTTCTCCAATACCAATTGCCATTGCTTCCATGTCTCTGCCGGCAAGTCCGCCATAAGTATGCAGGCCTTCATAAACCACCACCATATTTCTGGCTTCTTCAAAAACATCCCAATCATTAACGGCTAAAAACCCGCCGATATTTACCAACGCATCTTTCTTAGCACTCATGGTAGCGCCATCAGTATAAGAATTTATTTCTTTTACAATTTCCTTGATTGATTTATCCTTATATCCTTTTTCTTTTTGCTGAATGAAGTATGCATTTTCTGCAACTCTTGTCATATCATGAATAATGCGGATGTTGTGTTTTTTTGTAAGTGCTCTCAGCTCTTT
>PKYU01000143.1 GCA_003132765.1 Chitinophagaceae bacterium
TTCATCTTGACATGACACTAGGGATAGAAGGGGATTTGGCAGGAGAGTTCTTATTTCTTATATTGAAAGAAAATGTTAGTTGTTTTATAGTCTTATTTTAAATGCTATTTTATCAATTGCGATGATCTATTTCATATTGGACATAATGCTGGTATGAAATTATAAATTTTTTTTTTTTAAAAAATAATTTACATTTGGTTAACATTCTTTGTTTATGAATCAGATCGAACCAAACCAAAATAGTGATACATTATTGCTTCATCAAGTTGAACAGGGAAGTAAACAAGCCTTTAACGTATTGTTTGAAAAATATTGGGAAAAAGCATATTCCGATGCATATAAAAGGATAAAAGAGTATGATGCTGCTAAAGATATAGTGCAGGAGATTTTTACCCATATATGGATTAACAGGGAAACACTGCATATAGAAAATTTACCCGCTTATTTACATGTTGCTATTCGAAACAGGGTAATTAAATTTATTTCTAAACAAAAGCTGATCCATCCTTTTTTTAATATTTTAGATAATATTCCGGAAAAGAATTCTCAAGCTGATGCTCAACTGCTTTGGAAAGAATTTTTCAAGTCTTATGAAGCACTTCTGGAAACACTGCCGCCAAAAAGGCAAATTATTTTTCGCCTTCGTTATCAGGAAGATTTATCTACAAAGGATATATCTATGCAATTGGGTGTTACAAGAAAAACAGTCCAAAACCAACTTGGTAAAGCAATAGAAACTTTAAAAGTTTCTTTATTACATATTCTCTCAATAGCGTTAATACTTTTAATAGCCGCACCCTAATATTTTTTTAAAAAATATTCATACAGAGTGGGACTTTCTTATCCTTTCGGGTCATACCTAAGAGCAAATAATATCAAGCATTTAATATGGACAAACATTTTTTTATAAAATTGTTGCATAAATACCAACAAGAGGATTTGACCAAAGAAGAGCAGCAATTTTTGGAAAGCTATTACAATCTGTTTCAAAATGAACCGGATGGTTTGGAAACACTAAGCATTGAAGGAAAAAAAGAATTTGAAAATGAGATAAAAGGTTNNATCAGATTTATAAATAAAAGATTCATAAAGGTGGCTGCCGCCGCAGCTATTTTTATAGGAATTATAAGTAGCCTTTTCTTTTTTTATAATTTATCATTAAAGAACCAGGGCATTGCAAGCCTTTCGGTTGAGCAACTTAACGGGAAATCGAAAAAACAGATAAATGCAACTCTGCTGGTTCATCAAAAAGAGAATCGTGTTATTTTTCTTCCGGATGGAAGTAAGGTTATTTTAAGCCCGGGTAGTAAACTCAATTATCCATCTTCTTTTGACGGGTTGAAAAAAAGGGAAGTAGTTCTTGACGGCCAGGCCTTTTTTGATATTAAGCATAATGCTTTCAGGCCATTTATCGTACACGCCGAAAAATTGGAAACCATCGTATTGGGAACTGCATTTAATATAAAAGCAATTCACGGTGAAAAAGATATTACAGTTACCGTTAAAAGAGGTAAAGTGAGAGTCAGTGATCAGCATAAAGTACTTGGTATCATTACTCCCAATCAGCAAATAACATACAATAAGGAAAAAGTAAGTTCTACTTTGAAAATTGTAAATACCGATAGTTATTTGGATTGGAAGGATCAGAATTTATTTATTGATAATCTCACCTTATCGGAGGCTGCGAAAATACTGGAAGATCAACATAAAATAAAAGTAATAATCAGTGATTCATCAATCAGGGAGCGACGATTTACAGCATCTTTTCCAAAGGACGAAAAACTTGAACAGGCCTTAAAAAGTATAAGCGTATTTAATGGGGTAGCCTATACCTATAACAAGGATAAATCTATAGTAATCATTAATAATAAATAACCAAAAAATCTAAATTATGATTCAATCACTTTACCTTCTAAAAAGTAATACACTTGAAATAAAACCAGGAAGAGGTTTCCCTTAAAAAAAACCTCTGAAAAAAATTTCAGAGGAGTATTGCTTTGTTTCGACTGCAATCGATACATAGCATGTTTTAAATTTTACCTGCAAATGCGGGTTCCTTATTAACTTAAAACAAACCAAAATTATGAATCTTTCTTTAATTTCTGAAGAATTTCAGAAACTTTTCAAATTGCCACTTAAGAATAGACTGCTAATTGAAAAAACAATCAATAAAAATATCATGCGAATTGGAATAGTAACGATTAGTTTACTTATTACTACCTCTGTTCAATTGTTGTTTGCTTCGCCTCTTAAAAGCCAGCCTATTGACAAGGTAGANNGAAGAGGTAAAAAATATCCGAAATTTAAATTTACCTGTCATTAAAAAAAGTATAGAAGAAATTTTAAAAATTGTCTTATCCGGGACCTCCCTATCCTACAGGCAAGTAGACAATCAGATTTTGATAATATCCTCTAAAAATTTGATTACTGACGCTGCTTTAAAAGACGTTACTGGTATATCTTTAAAAGAAAACAAGTTTACATATGCCCCTGAAGCAAATATTGTAAAAGGCAAAGTTACTAATTCAAAAGGGGAACCTTTGGCAGGAGTGAGTGTTACTATAAAGGGAATAAACACTGGTGTTACAACGGATGATAATGGGAACTATTCCATCACCGCTCCCGGAAATGGCACTCTGATATTTTCATACATTGACTTTATAACGCAGGAAGTAGCTGTAAATAATCAAACAATTATTAATGTGAGGTTACTGGGAAAAAATAATGAATTGGATGAAGTAGTAGTTACCGGTTATATCTCACAGCGGAAAAAAGATATCACCGGGGCTGTTTCTGTAATAAATGTAAAAGATATGAACAAGCAGCCAACTGCTCAATTGTCCGAGCAATTGCAGGGACAGGCTTCTGGGATTACGGTTATTGGTTCAGGACAGCCGGGAGAAGAACCGCAAATAACTATTCGGGGTGTTAATACGTTCGGAAATAATACACCTCTATTTATAATAGATGGTGTGCCGACACAAAACATTTCTGATATTAATCCAAACGATGTTGCTTCTGTTCAGGTACTGAAAGATGCAGGGGCTGCGTCCATATATGGTTCTCGAGCATCAAATGGCGTTATTGTTATTACTACAAAAAGAGGCAGCGGAAAGGTGAAAGTTACTTATGATTCCTATTACGGCACCCAACGTCCACCTCGTGGAAATGTATGGAATATACTTTCACCACAGGATATGGCACAATTAAAATTCAATGCGTTAGCCAATTCTGGAACTCCGGTAGACGCCTCTCACCCAGATCCATTGTATGGAACAGGTCCTATACCAGTTCTACCGGATTATCTCGTTCCAATTGGAGCAAAAGAGGGCGATCCTTCTGTAGATCCTTCATTATATAATGTGAATCCAAATTATACTGATCCCAACGAGTTTATTAATTTTTACAGAATAACAAGGGCTAATAAAGCTGGTACAAATTGGTATGAAGAAGTAACTAGACCTGCACCAATTCAAAATCATAATTTGTCAATAAGTGGGGGAAGTGAACAGGGTAAGTATTTTCTATCATTAGAATACTTCAACCAGGAAGGTTCGGTTATATACACCCATTCAAAAAGATATTCTATTCGGGCCAATACAGAATTTAACATCTCAAAAAGAATAAAAGTAGGCGAAAATCTAAATTATTCTATAACAGATAATAAAAAGATGGGGTATGGCGAGGGAAACTCTATTGGGAATTCTTACAGAGAGCAACCGATAATACCGGTATATGACATTAAGGGTAATTTTGCAGGTACTTTTACAGGTCTGGCAGGTAGTACTAATAATCCTGTTGCTGATGCCTATCGCTCCAGAAATGACGGCGGACTAGATAATCGCCTTTTTGGAAATGTATATTCTGATTTAGATATTCTTCACAATCTTACTTTTCACACAAGCTTAGGTGGAGAAAGCCTAACTGGCACAAGCCATTCTTTTAGTTACCCTACATACGAAAACTCACAAAATGTAAATAAAAACAGTTATATGGAAGGTTCTTATTATGGCATTAACTGGACATGGACCAATACTCTAAATTATCATAAAGCTTTTGGGAACCACAGCATTTCATTACTCGCAGGAACAGAAGCCTTTAATAGTGACTATCGCATAATGGGCGGATCCAATACAGACTATTTTTCATTTGATCCCAATTATACTACTTTGAGCTCTGGCGCGGGGGCAGTTGCAGTTGCTAGTAACAGATCTACAGAAAGTTTATGGTCACAATATGGAAGGTTAGATTATAGTTATAAAGATCGTTATTTGTTAAGTGGCACTATTCGAAGAGATGGTTCTTCTAAATTTATAAATAAAAAATATGGAATATTCCCGGCTGTTACTGCAGCATGGCGTCTTTCGCAAGAAAAAATTATGAGAAAAGTATCATGGATTTCTGATCTTAAAGTGCGGGCTGGGTATGGTATAATGGGAAATCAATTTAATTTAGGACCATCAAATGGATATTTTACTTACACGTCTGACAAGGCTGGATCTTTTTACGATATTGCAAGAACTAACAATAGCATTCAAGAAGGTTTTCAAGCAGGTCAGATAGGAAATCCTAATGCTAAATGGGAAAAGGATATTAATACAAATATAGGATTGGACGCAACACTTTTTAATAATAGAATAAATTTTTCCATTGATTACTATATAAAGGATATTAAAGATCTATTGTTTAATCCAGATCTTCCTGCTACAGCAGGATCAGGAATACCCCCTTTCGTTAATATTGCCAGGATGAGGAATACTGGGGTAGATTTCTAAATAAGCGGAAATACTGACATCGTTGAAGATTTAAGATTTGTTGGTTCCCTTTCTTTTACTACCTATCGTAACAGAATTATTAAAATTACTGATGCAGCCAGTTATTTCTTATCGGGGGATGGAAGACGTTTTGGAGAAAGCATTAATAGGAACCAGGTAGGACATTCTGTGGGTGAATTTTATGGTTACAAGATTGCAGGATTTTGGAATGATCAGGCTGAGATTGATGCTGCGAATAAAGAAGCACAAAATGCGACAAACAGTTCTACAGCAATTTACCAGAGTGATATTGGTTTAGGTCGTTTTAGATACGTGGACGTAAACGGTGATCACCAAATTACCCCTGCAGATAGAACATTTATCGGTAACCCGCATCCGAAATTTACTTATGGATTGAACCTGGCACTCACTTACAAAAATTTTGATTTTAGTATGTTTTTTTATGGTTCACAGGGTAATAATATTTGGAATCAATCAAAGTATTGGTTAGATTTTTTTGCCTCTTTGCCGGGTGTCAAAAGCCATACTGCTTTATATGATTCTTGGACTCCTACTCACCATAATGCTAAGGCTACAATCCAGGAGAACAAAGGTTTTGCTTCTACTAATAATGTTCCTAATTCGTACTATGTTGAAAACGGCTCTTTCCTGAAAGCCAAGAACGTGTCTTTAGGATATACCTTTCCTCATAATATTCTGAAAAGAGCCTTTATCAATAGTTTAAGGATTTATGTTCAGGTCACTAATCTATTTACAATTACAAAGTATAGTGGTCTGGATCCCGAGGTACCAGGAGGAACCGTTAGTGGTGTGTCTGCGATTACTGATTTTGGTGTTGATGAAGGATCATACCCATATACCAGAAATTTTTTGGTAGGTATTAATCTTGAATTTTAATTAACCATAAAAAATTATTAAAATGAAAAAAAATTCTTATCTCTTAATATTATTGTTAATTATGACAACAATATTATCAGAATCCTGCAAGAAAGGTTTTCTGGTACGTGAGCCTATAGGGTCGTTGAGCGTAGATCTCGTGGCAACTTCCGATGGTGTGAAAAAGCTATTAATAGGTGCTTATGGAGCATTAGATGGTAATAATCTGGGGGCGAGCGCTCCTTGGTCGGTTGCTCCCAGTAATTGGATATGGGGAAGCGTGGCAGGAGGCGATGCGCATAAAGGAAGTGATCCTGGCGATCAGTCTACTATAAATTCTATTGCAACTTGGACTATTACTCCATCAAACATATTTATCGCTGATAAATGGAAAGTTTGTTATGCAGGAATTGATCGCGTTAATACTGTTTTTAAGGTCTTGACTTTAGTAAAAGATATGCCACAGGATCAAGTAAAAAATATAAATGCCCAGGCTCATTTTTTAAGAGGTCATTACTATTTTGAATTAAAAAAGTTTTTTAATATGGTGCCCTGGATATCTGATACAACAACAGATTTAAAAGCGCCTAACAACATAGACATCTGGCCGATGATTGAGGCAGATTTTAAAGTAGCCTATGATAATTTACCAGAAACGCAATCAGATGCAGGTAGAGCAAACAAATGGGCAGCAGGTGCCTATCTGGCAAAAACCTATTTATATGAAAAGAAATTCCAGGATGCCAAAACCTTATTTGACCAGGTGATTTCCCAGGGAATGACAGCCGCCGGAATAAAGTATGATTTATTTCCTAGTTTTGAAGATAATTTCAGGCCGGAAAAGGAATTGACGAGCCCTGAAAGCGTGTTTGATGTCGAATTTGCAGCAAATGTAGGAACCGGAACTATTTCTAACGCTACTGAAGGAGAAATGACGAATTATCCTTATAACAGCCCTTTCAGTTGTTGTGGTTTTTATCAACCGACAATTGACCTCGGAAATTCGTATCGAACAGATGCAAACGGGCTTCCATATCTTGACGATTACAATTCACATTCTGTTAAAAACGATTTAGGTGAGACATCTGCCACACCATTTATACCCGATGATGGAAATTTAGATCCCAGAATAGACTGGACAATTGGGAGGAGAGGGATACCCTTTTTGGATTGGGGACTTCATCCGGGAAAAGACTGGATTAGAAATCAACCCTTTGCAGGTCCTTATACAAACTTGAAAAATGTATGGTGGCATGAAACACCACAATTCTATGATAATAACTCATGGGGACCTGCTACAGGCATTAATACTCATATTATCCGTTTTGCTGATGTGCTATTAATGGCTGCAGAAGCTGATGCTCAATTAGGTGATCTCGGAGATGCGCTTACTTTGGTAAACAGGGTAAGAGAAAGAGCCTCCCTACCTGCTGGTTGGGTTTATAAATATATAGATAATTCAAATCCGTCTGCAGGATTTTCAAGTACGCCTGCTGCCAATTATAAAATTAGTACCTATCCGCAATTTGCTTCAAAAGATTTTGCTCTGAAAGCAATTTATTTTGAAAGGAAATTAGAATTTGCGATGGAGGGGTTAAGGTTCTTCGATTTGTCACGTTGGGGTATTGCTGAAAAAGCCTTGAATGATTTTTTTAGTTTTGAAGGAGGTCTAGTGAATGATGTAAGGGGAAGTAGTTTTATCCCTAATAAAAATGAATATTACCCAATACCTCAGATTGAAATTGATAAAACAACTGTTGGAGGAAAGGCAACATTAACTCAGAATAAAGGTTACCAATAAGGTCATCATTATTAATTTTATTTATAGGATTCGGTAGACTTGAGGGTATTTTTATATAAACGTTGGGATATAGGCTCATCAGTTATGAATGGACCTTATTATGGTAGCCGCCTTGGTTCAGTGAATACTCAAACAGGACAAGTTTCCTGGGGTAATGGATATATATTAGTTGAAAACAGGACTTTCTATCCAGATAGAAAATATCTTCTTCCAATTCCGCAATCAGAATTGGATGTAAATCCAAACATGACTCAGAATCCCGGATATTAATTATTCATTTAAACTAAATATATACTTAATTATGAGTTCTCGACCATCTGGACCATCTGATTATTATTGAAGATTCCAATTATAATAATTATAGAAATAATTGTAAATAATAATACTTATTACATTAAAAAAAAAGAATATTATGAAAAGACTAAGTTTTTTAAAATCAATTGCTGGTGTTGGTGCATCAACACTTGGATTGAGTGCGCTCAGTTCATTTATGCCTGACAATTCCAAACAAGCAGATACTTTTCCATCCCACCTAACAGGAGGGGTGCCCGACTTCAATAAAGTACGAAAAGATTTTCCTCGCGCTAAGGAAATTTATATGGACAATGCTTCAACTCATCCAACAAGTATATACACAGCCGCTGCTGTACATCGTATTACGGAATGGACAAAAAATGACGTAGGGGTACCATGGTGGCCGGCATGGGCAGAGTCAAAGCAAGAGTGTAAGAATCGTTTTGCAGAACTAATTAATGCAGACCATGAAGAAATCGCCTTTGCAAGAAGTACTGTAACATCGGAAAATGATATGTTAAATGGAATGGATCTTACTGGAGGGAACGTAGTTTTAACAGATCTGCATTATACTGAAAGTATTCATGGATATAAAATACGTGAATTACGTGATGGTCTTAAATTGAAATTTTTTAAAACTAAGGACTGGCAATATACAGCGAAAGACCTTGAACCATTAGTGGATAAAAAAACAAAACTGATAGCCATTACTTTAGTTTCAAACGTCAATGGTTTTCTTGTCAAGGATGTAAAGGCCATCAGCGATCTAGCACATGCTAACGGCGCAATCCTCTATGCTGATATCATTCAGGGTGTAGGGGCAGTTCCAGTGGATGTTAAAGCAATGGGTATTGACGTTGCTGCTTGTTCTACTTTTAAATGGCTTCAGGGTGGAGGAAAAGGCTTTGGATTCTTTTATGTCCGTAAAGATCTTCAGGACACTGTTGTTCGTCCATCTCATCTTGATGGAGGGGTAGAATTTAATTATGCACCATGGGTAGACAAACCTGATCCCTCTCGTGATGAAATTATTTTTAGTCCACAGAAAGGTCCAAGCATGTATGAAGTAAGCTATCCAAATTACGAAGGTGTTATTGGTGCTCTGGAATCACTTAAATATATAAAAGAGCTAGGTGTAACTAATATCCGAAATCATGTACGGCCTTTGACTGATCGACTCGCAAAAGAAATGCCCCGTCTCGGATATCCCTCAATTACACCAGAAGGTAATGAAAGCCCTATCATATCTTTTGCATTCAAAAATCCGGCTGAAGCCATGCGTAAGTTGGAAAGCGCGAAAATACATGTTGCCATGCGTTTCGGAAATAAGATGCGAATCTCACCATCAGTTTTCAACAATCTGGCGGATATTGATCGTTTATTAGAGGTTCTATCGTGAACCGAGAGGATTTAGTTCCTATGTATATGAGATCTTTTAGTATAATTCTTCAGGATAAATAATTGTGAATCATATATTACCAAATACATAGCAATGAACCAAATACATAGCAATGAAAAATATTGATAGAAAAAAGTTCATTACCTCACTGACGGTTGCTGGTGTCGGGATAGGTATACTTGACAGTTTTTCCCTATTCGGAGCTGGATTACCAGAGAAAATCACCAGAATAGGTATCATAGGTCTCGACACTTCACAGGTTACAATGATTATAAGCCACATTAATAACATAAAGGGAGAAGGATTTGATGTGGTTCAACCAGTATGGGGTGATGATTTAGAGGGCTTTAGAGTAGTTGCGGCCTACCCATACGGTAGTCGCAATATTGAATCCAGTGTTAAACAGATTCCCACATATGTTAAGAAGATGGAGGAAATTGGAGTGGAAATTGTTGATTCAATTGATACTCTTTTGAGCAAGGTGGATGCCGTTATGTTAATGACCTTTGATGGGCACCCGCGCCTGGAACAATCTCTGCAGGTAATGGAAGCCGGCAAGCCAATGTTTGTCAATAAACCCTTTGCCGCCAGTTTAAAAGATGTAATTGCAATTATGGAAAATTCAAAACGGTATAATGCCCCAATCTTTTCCTCTTCACCAACTCGTTATTTAAAAGGAGCCCAGGCTGCCAGTAAAGGAGCAATAGGTGATATCTTTGGTGCCGATACCTATAGCGGGGCTCCTTTGGAGCCAACTCACCCTGATTTTTATTGGTATGGTATACATGGAATAGAAATTCTATTTACGATAATGGGGACAGGGTGTCATACAGTCCGTCGTACAAACACTACCAATACAGATATAGTGATTGGAACGTGGGAAAATGATCGCTTGGGTACATATAGGGGTATTCGGAAAGGAAAAGCAACCCATAGTGGAATTGCTTTTGGAACCACGGATATACTCCCCGCAGGCGACTTTAACGATGTAGGACACAGGCCACTAGTAGTTGAAATGCTTAAATTTTTTCGAACCGGTATATCGCCCGTAAGTATGGAGGAGACTCTAGAGATATATACTTTTATGGAGGCTGCCGACGAAAGCAAACGTTTAGGTGGCGCACCTGTTACCCTTGAGTCTGTATTACACAAAGCCTCGCAATAAATCCTTTATTTGATTATTTGCTGGTTAAAATAAATCAATTTCTCAAAAATATATATACCGAGGCATTGATTGATCTTTTATGATTTTCCTATTTATTAATTTAATTAAATTATCGGAATGAAAAATAGAATTTTGTTCTCCTGTTTAGTTATTCTGTGCAACCTCCATGGACTTTGT
>PKYU01000244.1 GCA_003132765.1 Chitinophagaceae bacterium
AAACCATTGGGGATAGGTTGCTGACTTCTGCGGTTACAGGAAGTTCAGATGTGCTGAGTTATGCGTCTTCCTATACCTCCGGCCAAAAGGCTGTTATCATAGTTAATAAAGGATTAACTTCAAACGTAGCACAGGTATTGATAAAAAATGCAGCTGAGGGTAAGCGCTTTTATTGGTACACGCTTACAGGTGGAAACGATAACGGTGATTTTTCTTTGAAGGTCTTCGTTAATGGAACAGGCCCGGAATTTGATTCCGGTGGCCCTTCTGCTTATGGATTATTGAATGCTTATTCTGCCGCAACAAATTACGGGATCATTGTGAAAGTTCCTGCCAGGTCGGTAATATATTTAATGATAGATAAATGACCACTTAATCTTTAAAAAAAATTTTATGAAAATCAGATTCTTGTTCATTGTAATTCTTTTTTGGTGCGCTAAAGGCTATGCCCAGAAATTTGAAGGATTAGCGCTTACTCCACCTATGGGATGGAATAGCTGGAATACTTTCCAGGTAGATATCAGTGATGAACTGGTGAGAGGAATAGCAGATAAAATGGTTTCTTCGGGCATGAAAGATGCAGGATATACTTACCTGGTATTGGATGATGGATGGATGGCTATGGAAAGAGACAGCTTAACAGGAAACCTAGTTCCAGACCCCAAAAAATTTCCTAACGGTATGAAAGTGTTGGTTGATTATGTACATTCAAAAGGTTTGAAGTTTGGATTGTATAATTGTGCCGGAACCAAAACCTGTGCAGGTTATCCCGGTACCCGCGGATATGAATACCAGGATGCGAGGTATTACGCATCGCTTGGAATTGATTATCTAAAATTTGACTGGTGCAACACTGATGGTATTAATGCTAAAGAAGCATATACCACAATGAGTAAGGCATTGAAAGCTGCGGGTCATCCTATAGTTTTCAGCCTCTGCGAATGGGGAACGAATAAACCCTGGTTGTGGGCTGAAAATGTGGGTGAATTATGGCGTACCACGGGGGATATATCAGCCATTTTTGATGGTTTTCTGGATCATGGTACATGGAAGCAACAGGGTGTAATGCCAATTGTTGATTTGCAAATTGGATTAAGAAAATATGCCGGCCCGGGCCACTGGAATGATCCTGACATGCTTGAAGTAGGTAACGGGATGACAGTAAACGAAGATAGAACTCATTTTTCCATGTGGTGTATGCTGGCTGCTCCATTAATTGCAGGGAATGATTTAAGAAAGATGTCTGCGGAAACAGAAACAATTTTGATAAATAAAGAAGTGATTGCCGTTAACCAGGATAAGTTGGGTATTGAAGGGTTTAAATATAAGGATAAGGATAGTTTAGAGGTGTGGGTGAAGCCTTTGGATAAGGATAACTGGGCGGCATGCTTTTTAAACAGGTCCCAGGCTCCAGTTAAGGTTAATTTCAATTGGAAAGAAGAGATTATTAACGATACGCTTTTTAAAAAGACGTTGAATGCTAATCAACAAACGTATAAGATCAGGAATCTATGGTCTCATAGCATGCAGGGAGATACGCAAAAGCCACTTGTTGCTTTGGTGCCTTCTCATGATGTAATAATGGTAAGGCTGTCGAAATAATACTATTATTTACAGGAAATTGTATTCCACGAAGACACAAAGAAAACGAAGAAGAAACCTTGGTGAACTTAGTGTCTTAGTGAGATATTTTTTTCCACAAAGTCACTAAGTTCACTAAAAAAATTTCATTTATATTTCTAGTATTTTTCCAGGGAATGAGAAGGCTTCTACTCCTTTAGAATACCATCAATACTTGATAATTCCTCTTTTGAAAATGCAAAATTTTGCAATGCTCCAATTGCATCTGTCACTTGTTTTGGTTTACTGGCACCAAGGATTACTGATGTAATGCGTTCATCCTTTAATACCCATGCTATCGCCATTTGTGCAAGAGATTGAGTTCTTTTAATGGCAAGTTCATTTAATTTTTTTACTTTTTCGATCACCTTCGGAGTAACCTGCGTCTCATCAATAGCGCCGTTAGAAAGGTGCCTTCCCACTCTTGAATCTTCCGGAATACCATTTAAATATTTATTGGTAAGTATTCCCTGGGCCAATGAGGAAAAGGTAATACAGCCTACTTTTTCTTTACCTAATACATCTAATAATCCAACTTCCACCCAACGATCGAGCATGGAATATTTAGGTTGGTGAATAAGGCAAGGGGTGCCTAATTCCTTCAACACCTTTATAGCTCTTTCGGTTTCAGAAGGATTATAGCTGGAAATGCCTATATACAATGCTTTTCCCTGGCTCACACTTAAGTCAAGCGTACCCATAGTTTCTTCCAAAGGTGTTTCCGGATCCGGACGATGATGATAAAAAATATCAACATATTCCAGTCCCATTCTTTTTAAGCTTTGATCAAGGCTAGCCACCAAATATTTTTTTGAACCCCAATCTCCATAAGGTCCATCCCACATTCCCCATCCTGCTTTAGAAGAAATGATCAGTTCATCCCGAAAAGGTTTGAAATCTTCCTTAAAAATTTTTCCAAATGTTATTTCAGCTGCTCCGGGTGGGGGGCCATAATTATTCGCAAGGTCAAAATGCGTAATACCATTATCGAAAGCAGTATGAAAAATTTCCCTGCAATTTTCATAATTATCAATTTCACCAAAGTTGTGCCACAGGCCGAGAGAAATCAGTGGAAGTTTTATCCCGCTGTTGCCACATCTGCGGTATTGCATTTTTTGATAACGGTTTTTATCTGGTTGGTAGCTCATATCAATTATTTTAAATTAGATTTATTGCGTTTATGTCTTGAAGCTATACAGCCGAAAATATGATATTATTGTTGCTGCTGCTGTTGTTGTTGTTTTTGTTGTACTTCCTGGTAATTCCTGTAAGAATTTACCGGTGCACCCGGATTTTTTGCCTCATAGCTGAATCCTGGAGAGCCTTCTCGTTCAGAAGATTTCTTTGCCGATTCACTATTTATATCTACAGATACTTCCAGGATATGTTCACCGGATCCTTTGTAAGTTCCTTTCACCGGAGTGCAATCTGCAAAATTTCTACCGGTAGCGAGCCTAACGTGCTGATCATTCACAATACAATTATTGGTGGGGTCGAGCCCAAGCCATCCATAATTGGGAATGAATACTTCCACCCAGGCATGCGTTGCTCCTATACCGCGCATTTCTTTTCCTTTCGGGCAAATATAACCGCTGACATATCGTGATGGAATATCGATCATCCTTAATAAAATAATAAGAATGTGGGCAAAATCCTGACAAACACCGGCCTTTAATTTAAGCACTTCTTCTGTTTTGGTTTCAACGCTGGTAATTCCTTTTTTATAGCTGAAATTATTGTACACATATTCCGAAAGAAGTGAGGCATTCTGTATAGGAGTTTTTTCCACATGAAAGACCTCTTTTAATATACTTTTCAAATCTTCACCGGAGCTGAAAACTTCAGGTTTAAGGAAATCGATAAATCCTGTTTGTATTTTTAATTTTTTTAAAAGTTCCCACTGATCTGACGCTTTCATTTCGTCCATCGGGAATGCAATTGGTTTGGTAAAGACTTCGGCAACTGACTCAATTAATAAATTCGTATGAGGTTTTATTACAGAAAATACCCCTGTACGGTTACCGAAATAATCAATAAAAGTTTCAACAACCGGATCATAGGATATTTTTATTTGATGATTTCTTACTTCCAAAAGTCCATCTACAATGGGGTACAGCATTATTTGATTAACGCAATCTATTACTGTGTCAGTGTAAGAATACCTGGTTGTATGATTTATTTTATATAAAGGCATTTTTTAAAATTACGTATTTCCGAAATAATATTTACTGAATGCTGCGGAAATTTCGATCAGTTCCTGCCGTGTTTGAAAAAGAAAGGAATCCAATGTATTAAAATCACTTTCGTTCATATTACTGTATTTAATATTGTTCATCGTTTTGCCAATCAAAAATTCCATGTGTTCATAATTTTCTGCAAGGCTTTCAGCACGCAACCGTGAGAAATATTTATAGAGGCGTTCAAGACTGTACAATACAGAATGCGGGAAATCGGGGTTATACAGGATAAGCTCAAGAGCGTTTTTAGTGGTAAAATTTCCCTTGAAAATTTTAAGGTATACTTCAAAACCAAAGAGGGAATATAGCAAATACCGCAGCTTCATTGCAGTGCCGGCATCCTCGGGGCGACTGCTGATTTCAATCATTTTAATCCTTGTGATATCTAATGAATGAACCGTCCTTTCTAAAAATTTTCCAATGTTTACAAAGGTGAAGCCTTCGTCACGGGTCATGGTATTATCAATTGTTCCTGTGAACAGGAGGCCGTTTTTTATAAGCTGACCAATAGTTGATACAGGGTCTGCCTTGGTAATTTCCTTTCTCATATTATCATCACGTATCAGGTGGTAATAATCATTGAGGCATTGCCAGACTTCCTTATTAATGTGATCCTGTATCCCTCGAGCGTTTTCTCTTGAAAACATGATATTGTTATAGACAGAAGCGCTGTTGTTTTGATCGAAGATCATATAATGAAGGGCCCTTGGGGAACTGGTTTCCATGGATTTCATTTCCTCGCCAGTGAGCTCTCCGTAAATTTCAAGGAGTGAACTCCAACTGAAATCTCCGGCATTATCCTGGGAAGAAATATACCGGGTCAATATTACCTGCAACATGCCATTGGTTCGCTCCATATACCTTCCCAGCCAATAAATTGTATCTGCTACTCTGCTTAAAATCTATAAAAAAGATTGTACATTAAAAATAAAAATTCCTGGAGTTCTGACTTATATTTCTCTTTCGCAAGCAATCAGGCCAATACCCATGTGTCTTTACTCCCGCCTCCCTGTGATGAATTTACAACCATTGATCCTTCTTTGAGAGCGACCCGTGTCAGACCACCGCGAACTATATTGATTCCATCCGGCCCATAAAGAGCGAATGGCCTAAGGTCTACGCGGCGGGGTTGTAAAACGCCATTTATATAACAAGGGGTCGACGACAAGCTTATTATTGGTTGTGCTATAAAATTTCTTGGTTCAGCATTAATAGCATTCTTAAAGTTTTTAATTTCTTCATCACTATCAGAATTTCCCATAAGCATTCCATATCCTCCGGATTCATTGGTACGCTTAACTACCATCTTCTGGATATTTTCAAAAACATATTTTTTGCTATCAAGATCTGAAAGCTGGTACGTTGGCACGTTGTGCAAAATAGGCTCTTCGTTTAAGTAATAACGGATCATATCGGAACGTAATTATAAATGGCTTTATCATCTGCAACACCATTGCCCATAGCATTAACAATGGCCACGTTGCCTTTCCGGTAAGCCCAATAAATTCCGGAAACGCCCAAAATGCTATCGGGCCTGAAAACCAGCGGATCAATAAATTCATCGTCTACTCTCCTGTATATTACATCCACCTGCTGTAATCCTTTTGTAGTCTTCATGA
>PKYU01000067.1 GCA_003132765.1 Chitinophagaceae bacterium
TTAGAACGTGCGAAACTAACGCATTTCTTTGAAATGAGTGCATCGTAAGTATAGTTTCTGCAATTTCCAGTCGATCAAAAGGTTTATTTCTCAAATATGACACGTAAAGTCACTTGGAATAAATAGTAACTCTACTACTTTGCGAAATAGGTAATCTACGAACCAGCCAGTAAATACATTATGGCTAAAATCCNNATTTCCCAATCCAGGAAAAACCAAATTAAAATCTGATATCAGTCAACTTCTCTTTTTTTTTATATTATGACCTTTTTATAACGAATAATCCCCATGAAAACCAGCCGGTAAAACGGAATCCAAATTATTCTGAAAAACCAACAAACCCAGGAATAATTCTTTTCTCATGATGTCGAACTTAAAAGCTCCTGAAAAAATCAGGAGCTTTTTTACTTTATTTTTTTGGTTTTGAGTTTTCGAAAAGCATGTCCTTCCAACTCCAATTCCTGAGAATTTTTGTATATTTATAAGGACAACTTTACGAATAAATTGGATCATTGAGACTCAATATGCTAATGCTTCTTTAGCCATTTCATTTTTTATGAAAACTTATTTCTTCATTTCTTTATTTGCGATTTTTGGTCAGCCATCAAATGCCCAGGAAGACAGCACTGAAAATAAAACCAGTTACTGGCAAAATTTGACGGAGTTTGCAAATAATATTTTCATGTACGCTGAATTCACAAATGGCATAATTATTCTGAAAGACGGGTCCGTAGTTGGCGCAAAACTTAATTATAACAGGGTATTGGGTCAGATGCTCTTTATTAAAGGAGAAAAAACGCTGGCAATTGCAAATCCGGGTGGTCTTGAATCAATAATTATAAGCAGTGACACATTTAACTATTGCGATTATGGCTACCTGAAAAAATTAACTCATCTATCAGGGGTTAACCTATATACTAAGCAAACCTTAAGTTATTACATAAAGGCAAAGGCGGAAGTTTTTGGCACACCGNNAATTCAGCCGAATTGCCATATAGCAGTAATGACCTTTCGAAAAAGGATGACTTATTAGAAAGAAATTCAATTTTTAGATTTAACAATGATTTCTTTTTAAAAGGCAATTCAACAAAATTTTTTCCAGCCACAAAAAGTAATATTTATAATTTATATCCGCAGCATATATCAGAATTAAATGATTACTTTCAGCACCATGAAGTCAATTTTAGCCATATTAATCAGGTGGAAAAATTACTTCAATACCTGGATAAGATTTCAAATTTATATCCCAAACCTCATAATCTATGAAAGTAATAAAACTGAAAAAAGTCTTACTCTTCAAGTTTTACATTAAAAGCATTCGGACCCTTGGGGCCCATTTCTACTTCATAAGTAACCTTGCTGTTTTCTTTTATTTGATTGATTAACCCATTAGCATGAACGAAAACGCTTTCCTGTGTTATAAGGTCTTTGATAAATCCATATCCCTTTGATTCATTAAAGAAGGTGACCTTCCCTTTCCTGATGGCATCTGCCGGATCTGCCGGAAGTTGTTTAGGCACGCCTATCTGGATGTCTTCTAATTTTATTTTTTTCATTTTTCCGGGATCGGGAGGAGTTGATGAAAGGTTTCCATTTTCATCAATATATGCAAGCATGTCATCAAAGCTTTTTCCTTCTTTTGCATTTACCTTCCTTTCCTGCTTTCTTTCCAGTTTATCTTTCCTGTCCTTTTGTTTTTTCTTTTCTCTTTCTTTTTTATTCCACGTTTCCTGCGATGTACTCATAATTTATTTTCTGTTTAATTTTTACAACGTTGCGCCAAATAACAGCAGACTATACTTGACAGCCCGCTGTAGCATAACCTGATGAAGGTACAATATTTCAGGGTACCTGAAACAAATATTCCCTATTCAAACAACAATTACAGTATCCGACAGGCCGGGAATAAGTGGTTATTAAATTTTTCCGATGGTCATATATCAAAGATTTAAATTAAAAAATCAAACCATAAGTTGTGTACTTTTGTAAAAACCAATTTATGAAACTATTTGTAGCAGGACTGCCGTACGATCTTGATGACAATGAACTTGAGGAAATATTTGAAAAATTTGGAAAGATCGCCTCTGCAAGAGTTGCTATGGATAAAATGACCGGGAAAAGCAAAGGATTTGGTTTTGTGGAAATGCCAAATGATGCAGAAGCACAGGAGGCTATTGATAACCTCAAGGATATTTCCCTGGGGAAAAAACCTCTTGTAGTAACGCAGGCTGAAGAGAGAGGAGGCCCAAGGCCTGGAAAAAAATATTAACCAGGCTGAAATTTTATCAGGANNGATTTTTCTACAAAGGAATCATCATGAAGTTCCTTAAATAATGTCTCAACTCGTTTTCTCAAAACGGGGTGTAAAAAATCTGGGGCGATTTCTTTCAAAGGCGTTAATACAAAATTACGCAGGTGCAATCTTGGGTGTGGAATAATTAATTTATTATTTCTGATATTTTTTTTTCCATAAAAAAGTATATCAATATCAATAGTACGTGGGCCAAATTGATTTTTCTTATCCCTGTTCCTTCCCATCTTTTTTTCAATTTCAATAATTTGGGACAGTATTTCATCGGGGGTTAATTCGGTTTCAATTTCTAAAACCATATTTAAGAAATTCTCCTGGTTTTTAATTCCCCANNATCGAATGCCATGGAAACATTTCCTACATTTCCGCCTAACCCTAAAAAAATTCTTTCCATAACAAAAGATCTTTATTTCTTTTTTCTAATTCTCAGAATACAAAGTTCATCGACGCTCTCTTAATTGTTTATCCAGGGCCATCTTATAAAATCTGGTTAAACTCAATCCGCTCTCCATCAGATCCTGAAATATTAAAATATCGGCAGCCATTTTCCCAAAAGGAGAGAAAGACAGATTCTGACTCAAGGACCTGGAAAGAACAATTCTTTTGGTATTCAAAAGCCGCATCGATGTCATCTACATCAAAGGCAATATGATCGATATGTCCATTGTTGCGCTTTCTTATTTCCTTTTATTGTTTCTCTGGTAACTGGTATAGTTCAATTATTACATCTTTATTTTTCATCATAATACAAGTGCAGCTTTCACCATTAAGAATAAAAGGAGCCTGGATCACATAATTAAAACCAAGTTTTTTGTAAAATGCTTCGGAAATGGAAATGTCGGAAACAGTAATGCCTATATGTTGCATATGATTTACAGAAAAAGAAATTTGATTTCCCATTTGACTTTAAATATTATGCTACATAATTCACATTGAGTTATCACTTACAAATATCCTTCAATATTTTCCAAACATTCAGAGCAACGATTTTAGCTCCTGCAGCATTAGGATGAATACCATCCTGCTGGTTTAGGTCAGGATTTCCGCCTACTCCTTCCAATAAGAAAGGGATTAAAGCTACTTTATTCATTGAAGCGAGTTCGGGGTATNNAGGGGTATATTCTTTTAAATATTCTTGTATAATCCTGCCCCATGTTTGGTGGTATCTGCATGCCCGCAAGAACAATTTTAGCTTCGGGGTATTTAGCTTTGACTTTATCGATAATATCCTGCAGATTTTTCCTGGTTACAGAAAGTGGAATACCTCTTAATCCATCATTGCCTCCCAACTCAAGCACGAACACATCTAAGGGTTGCCGCAATANNCAACCTCCGGAAGAAGTTTCCCCGCTAACGCCGGCATTGATCACTTTGTAATCTAATTTTAGTGAATCAATGATATCCTGAACCAAAGCCGGGAATGCCTGTGGAGGATCAAGGCCAAATCCGGCAGTGAGGCTGTTTCCGAAAAATACAATGGTTTTCTTTGTTGGTAAGGTATTCACAACAGTATCTTTCGGAACATCCGGCTTGTCTTTGTTTATTTTTTCCCGGTTATTATTGCAACCCGTTACTAAAATGGCAATAAACAGGAAGAAAAAGGAAAATGGTCTAAACATCAAATAGTTGATAAAGTTTGTTTTGTACGAATTTAAAATAAGATTTCAGGTAATTTTACAACTCTTGTTTTTTTGAGTACAATATTATCATAAAATAAATGTCGTTTGNNATTGGTTGGCAAGGTAAATCAAAGCGCTATGGAAACAATTCTGAATCTTCAGCAGGTTAGCAAAACCTTTAAGAGTGGCAACCGCATTTTGACTGTACTGGAAAATATAAGTTTTTCTGTACCAGATGGCACCACCTTATCTATAGTTGGGCCTTCGGGAAGTGGTAAAACAACTTTGCTTGGATTATGTGCCGGGCTTGATCGCTGCACATCGGGTAGTATAGAATTACATAACAATCCGCTTGAAAAGCTGAACGAAGACCAACTCGCTTCAGTGAGAAATAAATATATAGGCTTTATTTTCCAAAACTTTCAGTTGATGTCAACCTTAACTGCGATTGAGAATGTAATGGTCCCTCTGGAATTGCGGGGAGAAAAAAAAGTTAGGGCAAGATCAATGGACCTCCTTGATAAAGTTGGATTGGCTGATCGGAGTCACCATTATCCTGCACAATTAAGCGGCGGGGAGCAGCAGCGTGTTTCGGTTGCAAGAGCCTTTGCCAACCGACCCAGGATTTTGTTTGCTGATGAGCCTACCGGAAACCTGGATGTGGAAACCAGCAATAAAATAATCAATCTCATTTTTGAACTTAATAAAGAAGCAGGCACTACCTTATTACTTGTGACACATAACGCAGAACTTGCTGAAAGGACACAGCGGATTATTCAATTAAAAGGGGGTAAAATTGTTTCTGACAAAGCAACGGTATCGGCATTCGTATAACTGTGTATAGTAGTCGAAATGATGATAATCTAAGTTTAAAGATTGAAAATGAAGCAAGGGATGCCTGAAGAAAAAATGGATATGGATAATACTAACAGCCTGCATTTTTCATGGTTGTCACAAATGGCATGGAGAGACAGCAGGAAAAATCGTTCAAGGCTCTTGCTCTTTATATCCTCCATCATCCTTGGTATAGCTGCATTGGGAGCTATTTATTCGCTCGGAAATAACCTGAATGATGAAGTGAATAACCAGGCAGCTACTTTATTAGGAGCAGATCTTGAAATTTCCTCTAATCAGCCGGCTACTCCTGAAGGAAAAAATATGGTAGATTCTTTGGGAAGTGAAAGATCGGAAGAGCGCAGTTTTGCTTCAATGGTATTATTTACAAAAAATAACGGGACAAGACTTGTGCAAGTGAGGGCTCTTGAAGGTGCATATCCTTATTATGGAACGCTTGAAACAATTCCGGTCTCTGCCGGAAACTCTTTCCGGGATAAGCAGCAGGCTCTTGTTGATGAAACGCTGATGCTACAATATGGTGCAAAAACGGGCGACTCTATAAAAGTAGGGGAGCTGAATTTTGCCATTGCAGGCAAATTATTGAATGCCCCAGGGCAAACAGGATTTTCGGCTTCTATTGCGCCAATAGTTTATATCCCGCTTAAATATTTGCTGCAAACGGGCCTTTTGCAAAAAGGTAGCCGTATCAGTTACCATTATTATTATAAATTCAGTCCGCAGGTAGATGTCGAACAGTTAGTGGAAAAGGTAAAGCCCCAGTGGGAAGCCAATGACCTCAACTATGAGACGATTGAAAGCCAAAAGGAAAGCACAGGCCGTTCATTCAATGATCTTACAAGGTTTCTATCGCTTGTAGGATTTATAGCATTATTACTTGGCTGTTCCGGGGTTGCCAGCGCTGTTCATGTTTATGTAAAAGAAAAAGTGAATGCCATTGCCATTTTGCGCTGCCTCGGCATGAAGGCTTCCCAGGCATTTTTTATTTTCCTTATACAGATTACCGGTTTTGGATTCATCGGTTCATGCATTGGGTCAATGCTGGGAATAATTATACAGCAGTTTTTGCCCTTTGTTTTGAAGGACTTTTTGCCANNGTTTGCGTTATTGCCTTTATTATCCATCCGAAAAATTTCACCACTCAATGCAATCAGGGCATCTTATGAGTCTCCACGCCGGGAGCGGGATTTTCTGAAATGGCTGGTTTATATTTTAATTGTAATTTTCGTATATGGGTTTACGTATATTCAAATTAGGAACTGGAAGCAAGCGCTTACCTTTACTGCAGGAATTGCCGGCGCACTATTTATTCTTTCCGGTACAGCCCGTTTATTAATGTTGATGGTAAGGCGCTTTTTTCCTTCATCATGGAATTATCTCTGGAGGCAAGGTCTGGCCAATTTATACAGGCCAAATAATCAGACGACAATTTTAATTACTTCTATTGGTTTGGGTACGGCTCTTATCTGCACCCTGTTTTTTATTCAGTCTATTTTGATTGACAGGGTAGCCTTATCATCAGGAGAAAACCAGCCTAATATAGTTTTGTTCGATATTCAAACCAACCAGAAGGATGGCGTTGCGAATTTGGCAAGCCAATATGGTTTACCTGTAAAAGAATTTATCCCTATAGTAAATATGCGGCTCGAAGAGGTAAATGGTATTAACTCCACACAGGCTTCTGAAGATTCTTCTGTGAAATTTCCGAGATGGTTGTTTAACAGGGAATACAGGGTTACTTATCGCGATTCTTTAACAGCAACTGAAAAAATTACTGAGGGAGCCTGGCAGGGCAGTGCAGGGGCAGGTATTCCATTAATATCCCTGGAGCAAAATTTTGCAAAAAGGAGCCACATAAATATTGGCGACACTTTTCTATTTAATGTCCAGGGTTCAGAAATGAAGACAATTGTCGGAAGTTTTCGTGAAGTAAACTGGAAGGGAATACAAACAAATTTTTTGGTGGTTTTTCCAAAAGGACTGCTTGAATCTGCACCACAGTTTCAGGTGTTGCTCACAAGAGTTCCTTCACAGGAAGTTTCAGCAAAGTTTCAGCAGGCAATGGTTAAGGAATTTCCAAATGTATCCATAATCGATCTTGGTCTTGTATTAAAAGTACTCGATGACCTTATGGGGAAGGTCAGCTTTGTGATTCGGTTTATGGCAGGCTTCAGCATAGTTACAGGATTGATTGTTTTGATTGCTTCTGTTCTGATTAGCAAATACCAGCGTATGCAGGAAAGTGTATTGCTTCGTACTCTTGGTGCCAGCCGAAAAAAAGTCTTTGCAATTACAGCTTTGGAATATAGTTTTCTCGGAGCATTAGCCGCTTTAACTGGAATATTATTAGCGCTTGCCGCCAGTTGGGCCCTGGCACGTTATACATTTGAAACGCCTTTTTATCCTCAGCTAATTCCTGCTTTAATTTTGTTTTTATTAGTCACATTCATCACTGTAGTCACCGGGCTTTCGAATAGCCGTGGTTTTTTAAATAAGCCGCCTCTTGAGGTATTGAGGCAGGAGGTATAACTGAAATGGAAAAAGATCAAACGTTCTGTTTATTTGATGAAGTCCGGTAATTCATTTAGCCCACAGGTAAACGTTATACAGTAATATTATCAGCGCTTAATTCATTTTCTCTTTTCCTTTTGTGCAGTTCCAGTTTAGTTTCGGAATCTATCATGTTTGCCTTCACCTCATTTCTTATCCGGGATTCGATTTCATTCAGGTATTCGTCATAAGGGCCACGGTTGGTAAATCCTTTCCAGGTAACAGGCAATATGTCTACTAAAATGAAAAAGAGAATTAAGAACCAGGTAGTGACTTTAATAATATTATTTGATTCGGATAAGCGGCTCAGAGCTTTTTCTCGTTCCAGGTAATCCCTGCTGAAGGTTAGCCTGTTGATCTTTGAAACTCTTGCTGAATCAAGCTTAAGGAGTTGAATACTGTCATCATTCATCCTCCTTGCATTTGATAATTTTATTTCTGCCAATTGATAATAAAGCCTTTTCAGGTAGGCAGTATCATATTTAAAAGTCGGGCCCTCTCCGGATATACCGGTTGTTCTTTGGTCGCCTCTTACTACACCTTTAATTTCATCATGAAGAATTCCTTCCTGTAGATGAATGGTGTCTGATATTCCGACCAGGTTTCTATTCAATGTATCCAGGTCAAGCTGGTAATTTTGCTTCTGTAAGCGGTACACATTTTCTATGCTGTCAATTTTTGCATGGGCTACTTCATCCATATTTACCTCGATACTCTCATGAAAATATAGCATTACGAGCGGATGTGCTACAGCAATACCCACAAATATGGAGAAAACAAGCCGGGATAAAAATGTTATTGAACGAATATCCTTTCCAATAGAATCTCTTTTCCGAAACGACGAGATAATGAACCTGTCGAATATGAAAACGATTCCTGCCCAGGTTAGCCCTGCTGTAATATATAGGAATGGCTTTTCTACAAAGGTGGATATGGCGTAGGTCATAGAAAACAGGCC
>PKYU01000196.1 GCA_003132765.1 Chitinophagaceae bacterium
TAATATTGAAGCAAGCTGGCATTCCAATGCCTTGAAAATAGCCAACAATTCAATTTCCGAAGCATCATTAAATTTTTATTTTATTTTTTTTACGTTTTCAAAAACAGTCAGTTTAAACAATTTGTTGAAGGATTTTATTCCAAAAAAAATTGATATTAAACCCAGATCCAAACTATATGTCACATTATTGATAGTTTTTTTTGGATGAGTGATTATAAATTTAGGTGATCACCAGTACATTTTTCAAAATAATCTTCATAAATGTAAATCTCTAATTTGCCTATTAAGTGTATATGTTAAATGATAGTTATAAGCGAATCCACCTGCAGGCTTTTCACTCATTTTATAGTCTAATTATTAATAAAATTTAAAACACATTTTTATATGAAAACAATATTAATTATTCTGGCATCATTAACATTATCGCTGGGAGTTTCAGCCCAAAGAAAAGGAGGAGGTTTTTACCATGGGTATTCACCCCGGGTGGTTGTAGTTCCCTCAATTAATTATGGATTAGGTTATGGACAGGTTTATGGCTATCCTTTTTATTTTTCTCCATACGGATATGGAAACCCATATTATGGAAATGGAAGAACTTCCTATAATTTATCTATGGAAATTCAATCCATCCAAGTAAACTACAGGAATAAAATCAGAGAAGCCAGGAATGACAAGAGTATAAGCCATGCACAAAGAAGACAGGAAATTCGGTCCTTAAAAGGGGAAAGGGATCAGGCAATTGCCGATGCTCAGAGAAATTTTTATAATAACCGCCGGCAAAGAATGAACAACCAAAATCCCGGAATGAATAATTATCAAAATCCGGGAACAAATAACAATCAGAATCAAGGCAACAACGGTAATAGTAATACTTCGTCCGGTACTAATTTTTAATCCTGACCGACTTTTATTACGCTAAGGGCAGATTCTTCAAAATCAGGAGCAGTAAATCTCAATTCTTTATTTGGGATTTACTGTTCCTATATTTCCTGGTTTCTGATGAGATCTTCAAAATTATCTCTATTGCGAATTAGCTTTGGCTTGCCATCTTTTATTAACACTTCTGCCGGTTTCAGTCGCGAATTGAAGTTTGAAGACATCTCAAACCCGTATGCACCGGCATTATAAAATACCAGGTAATCTCCCTCTTTTATTTCCTTGATTTTTCTTTCCCATGCGAATGTATCCGTTTCGCATATATTGCCTACAATAGAGTAATTTTTTTCTGGCCCATAGTCATTACTAATATTTTCAATCCGATGATAGGCATTGTAAAACATAGGCCTTATTAAATGATTGAACCCACTGTTCACACTTGCAAAAGTGGTAGCTGAAGTTTGCTTGAGCACATTTACCTGTGTAACTAAATAACCAGCTTCGCTTACTAAATATTTTCCCGGCTCAAACCACACCTGCAAATGTTTATTTCCCTGATTGGGATGATTAGCAAAAGCCTCATGTACTTTTTGAGCAAGCAACGAAATATTAGTTTCAGAATCGCCCTCCTGATAAGGAACCTTAAAACCCCCTCCCAGGTCAACAAATTCTAATTCTTTGAAACAAGGAATAATGTCAAACAATACTTCAATACCTTTTACAAATACATCTACATCTTCTATGTCGCTGCCGGTATGTATTTGCAATCCTCGTATAAATAAATTATACTTCTCCTCGACTTCTAATATTTTTTCAACCTGTTCAACAGGGATACCAAATTTGCTTTTGTCATGCCCTGTTGAAATTTTGATGTTTCCGCCGGNNACCGGGTAGGAATGTCCATATTTTTCCCCAAATTTTTCGAGATTTGAAAGGCTGTCAATATTTATATTTACACCTGAATTTATTGCTTCTTCGATTTCGCTGAATGCGACACCATTTGAAGTATACAAAATATTTTCGGGGGCAAAGCCTGCATGGATAGCCAATTTCACTTCGTTGAAGGAGCTACAATCAATGTTTGCTCCAATTGATTTAATGTGTCTTAATACATGAATGTTAGTCAATGCCTTGCACGCATAAAAGAATTTAGCATCTGATTTTTTGAAGGCTGTGATCAGCTTTGAATACTGGTCAGTTATCTTGTTAGCGTCGTAAATATAAACAGGTGTACCAAATTCTTCAGCAATGGCTCTTAATTGTTCATAAGATAATTCCTGGGGCATAATTTCAGAGTAATAATTTACGCATCAGCATATCTGGCAATAAATGCAATATTTTTTTGAGAAAATTATTCTGGAATTGTGTTAATGGGATTTAAAACTTTACCCGGATCATTTTCAATTTGAGAAAATTCCTCTACTTTTTCTACTTCGAATTCAAGGTCAATGCTGTTTTGAATATTAATCGTTTTCCCCATTTGAATATGCTCAATCCTGGTAGCTTCAATAATTTCCCGGTTCAGAATTTCATTGATTTTCGGAAGATCATCAGAGCTGTTAATTCCAAAATAATCCATAAAGGATTTTGACGTAGCATAAATAAGGGGCTTACCAGGAGAATTTTCGTTTCTTCCCGCTATAACTACAAGATCCTTCTCAAGTAATTTTTGCACCGCATAATCACAATTAACTCCACGGATAATTTCAATTTCGGATTTAGTTACCGGCTGCTTGTATGCTATTATTGAAAGTGTTTCAAGAGAAGCGACAGAAAGCTTTTTCAGAAATTTATCTCCATTGAGCTGTGAAATTGTTTTGTGAAATTCCTTTTTGGTTAAAAATTGAAATCCACCACCACTTTCCACCACTTCAAAAGGGTAAAAATCAGATTGATATTTTTCCTGTATTGATTCCACTGCAATCTGAACTTGCTCGGTCGTTGCACGGTCCTCGATAAATCCCAACGCATTATTTACCAAATCAACCAATTCAATAACGGGCATAGGTTTTTCACTTGCGAAAATAAGCGCCTCAATATGTGGAATTATTAAGCTAAGTTCCATTTTTAATTCTTCATTGGTTACTGCTCCTTAAGAAATTAAATTATCTTCTTTTAATAATAATATTTATCCCTGCAACGCAGCAGCGCCGCTGACAATTTCTGTAAGTTCTGTAGTAATGGCTGCCTGTCTTGCACGGTTGTAGCTAATTTTTAGGTGTTTCAAAAGTTCCTCTGCATTTTCGGTTGCTTGCTCCATTGCGGTCATCCGGGCACCATGCTCGCTGGCATGGGCATCGNNTGGCATCAGCTCTTCTATCAAAGTGTTTATACCGGGTTCAAAAATAAAATCAGCTTTTGTTTCCCCCTTTTTCCTTTCAGATTTCTTTACTGGTAAGAATTGTTCAGATACAAATTTTTGCGTAGCAGCATTTTTAAATTCACTATAAACCAATTCCACAGCATCTGCTTCCCCATTTTCGAATGCCTCCATTGCAAACTTGGAGATAGCGGAAATATGATCAAAAGTAAATTCGGAAAATATAGGCCAGTAAAGATCTATTACGGCAAATTTATTTTTAGTAAAATGTTCAAATCCCTTTTTACCCAGCGGAAGTATAACAATATTATTTGCTGCAATTTTGGAAGAATATTTTTCTTTCAGGACAAGTTTAGCCAGTTTAATTAGATTACTGTTATAACCTCCGCATAATCCTCTGTCACTGGTTATTACGATCATCAAAACTTTCTGAATGGGCCGTTCTTTGGCAAGCCTGATATTCAAATCACCTTCTGAGTTACTTATAATGTTGCCGAGCATTTCCTGTAATTTTTTTGCGTAAGGCCTNNGCCATTGCTTTCGTAATTTGCTGGGTACTTTTTACGCTCTGGATCCGGTTCCTTACTTCCTTTAACGCTCCACTCATATTTATTAATTATGGATGGCAAAGTTAAGCGAATGTACATATAAAACCATAAAGGTATTTATATAATCACTGAGCTTTCTAGTTCCTAACCAAGAGCGTATTTCTCCCCGGATAATAAAAGGGAGTTAGAAAATTTTCACCAAATCGTTTAACAGCCAATGATTCTTAAATGATGCAGGCTAATAAACATTTTACTTCAAAAAAAAAACCATATCATTAAACTTCAAATAAAACAAAAAAACCCGGAAGTTTTGGTATATTTTTGCCCCCGCAAAAAGATTATTATTTTATTGAAAAATTCATTTAAATGAAATCAAATTGGTGGAAGATACTTTGCATCGGTCTCTTATTTTTCACCTTTTCTGCCGGGTTTCTCGTTAAAGTACCATTTCTAGGCAATCTTCATGAGAGTATCCGTAATTTTTTCTTCCATGTACCAATGTGGTTTGGCCAAATTGTTCTGCTTTCATTATCCCTGGGCTACTCCATAGCCTACCTGCGAACCCAAAATATCAAACACGATATTTATGCAGCAGAATTTGCGAAAACCGGAATTGTATATGGTATATTAGGGTTGGGGACAGGAGCCATTTGGGCTAATTATACCTGGGGGGAGCCATGGAGTAACGATCCAAAACAAATTGCGGCAGCTATTGCTGTTTTAATTTATCTTGCCTACCTGGTATTGCGCGGTTCAATGAACGACATTGATAAGAGAGCAGGCGTAAGCGCTGTCTATAATATTTTCGCATATTTTATTTACATTCCGCTGATTATGATATTACCCAGATTGGTCCAATCTCTCCATCCAGGTGGTATGGAAGGAGCAAAAGGGGGAGGTAATCCTGCGTTGGGAGGAGATAGTCTTGATGCAACAATGAGACTCATATTCTGGCCGGCAGTTTTAGGATGGGTGCTTTTAGGAATTTGGATAAGCAGCCTTAAGATAAGGCTAAGTTTGCTGGCGAATAAAAATTTAATTAATGAGTAAAAAGAATCATCTTAAGCGCCTAATCCTTTCAGTTATATTTTCCTTTTTTAATGTATTGTTATATGCACAGACTTCTGCCGATTCAACGGAAAACGGAGTGAATGGTGTTATGAGAAGTCATGATAAGATATATGTTGTAATGGTGGTATGCATTACTATTCTTACTGTACTTTTCTTATACCTTATAAGAATTGACCTGAAAGTTTCAAAAAAAGAAAAAATTTCCTGAATGCGATTATATAAACTTCAAAAACAATCGGGTTTAAGAAATATCATTTAAGTTTGGTCCCTTAATAAAAACAAAATAATCCTTATGTCTTCTCCAGTTCCATACAGTTTCTTCCAAAGTGTTGAAAAAAGCTTCGATAAAGCAGCCGTTTTCACCA
>PKYU01000481.1 GCA_003132765.1 Chitinophagaceae bacterium
ACATGAGATGGGAGTTTTCCGTTTAGCACTTCAATGGGCGTCAGCCCATTGATCGCATCGTGTGGCCTGTTGTTATAATCTGCAACTGCCATGAGAAGATAATTTTCAAGCTGTTCAAAATTCGGTATTTCTTTATGGTAAAGAAAATGGTATTTGATCTGTTTATTGGCCGCTTCGATCATTGAATTGGAATGGACAATGGTCTTTTGAGCAATAAAGTGAGTAATTTCAGGATCTTGACATTTGGCAAGAAACTTTGAAGCTTCTCCATAGTTCTCTGTCCCATCATCGGTTATTAGGTTACAATGCTCAATCATGGAAGGGCTGAGGTAGTGTTCAAAGATGTATTGCAGGTTTTCAAAGGTGAACTGAGCCCTGTGTTCCAATGAACATCTGAAGGATAGTATGGCTCTGGAGAAATTATCCTGGACCAGGTAGATAAATGCCCTGGTGTTATCTTTTAATGAAAGTAGGGTAGCATCTGCATGGAGGATTTCAAGGGGCTTTGAAGCCCTGATGCCCATCTGGTGGTTCTTTCGACGGCTGAAAGCCTTTACCCTTTCTAGTCTCAATAATTTCACATACTTGTAGAAGGTGCTGGAGCTTAGATAAGCCGAACCATCCTTCTTTATTTGATGGTAAACAGAGATAAGCGGCCAGTGCAGGAACCGGTGGTCAGCACAGTAAGATTTAATGACGGCTATTTCCTTTTGTAACAATTGAGAGGGGTGCTTTATCATGCACAAATCGTATATTGAATAAGTGCAGGAGCGCTTTTTTCAAAGCCTCGCATAATTTTTGAAATCCAGGTCAATACACCTCAGCGTTTTTTTTAACCCCAAAACCTGTGATACTTTTTGGATATTTCCGACTACGGCCATCTTGCAAGAGGCCGACACNNCCTATTTATTTTGAGGAGGCTCTTATGCTGGGAAATAAGCTGCAGGGTCAGGAACATTTCCTTATTTTCCAGGTACCAGTTAAAGCCAAAAGAATCCTGAAAGTTTCTGTGGCCCCAATCAAATCGTGTAGACTTTGGTATGCATCCTAACAAATTATCTGGCAGGCAGTTTAAGTGAAAGGCTATCAGGATAAAAGGGTGATAGCAGGTCTTGGGTCTATATGGCTCCATAGGCAAAAGGGTTGGTAAATGCAGGAAGATTGAACCCAATTTACTGAGGATATGCTAGAACTTTCAAAAACCTATATAAATTTGATAATCAATGTGGTCGGATATCCGGACGCGCCATCGTGTAAAGTCCTCGGAGGTTGCACTGCTCAATACCACATCAGAATTTCTGAAATTCCTGAACAACCGTGAAATCCATCTTGGATTGAAAATAAAAATTAAATCAGTTGAAGCGTTTGACAAATCAATGTTGGTAAGCTATGGCAAAAGACAAAATGAAACACTAAGTCATGTAGTTTGCGAAAGGCTCTTGATAGAAAAAAAGAAATAAAAATGGGTTAAATCAGCCACTAATTTGCCTCGGCAACCTATAATAAATCGCTGGCATCAAAAAAGAATGATTACGATGATAGAATAAGCATTAAATTGCAACCACGAATCTAATTCCATTTGTTTAGAAAAAGATCCATACGAAAAATCTTAGCCGGTATAATGCTCCTTCTTTTTGGGTTTAGCATTACACCAAAATTGGTACTCCACCAGTTATTTGCTAACCATAAGGATGCTCCCGCAAGATCGATAAACGCTAAAGCGCAATTAACTACTCCCGGATTTCATTGTGATATTGATAACCAGGTGGTGGAAGGCCCTTTTCTGACGGAAAGTATCACGTTAATCTTTAATATTCAGGTTTTATTTGCAACTTATCAGAATAGGCCTGCTTATAATTTCGCCTCCATAGCTAATCTTGTTTCTTCTCTTCGTGGGCCACCTCAATTGCATAATATTTAATCTTTCAATTTTATTAGACTATCATAAGTACATCTCACGGAAATCCAATTCCGGTATTTCTTATATCTAATAAACCTTAGTTAAATAATACTTGCCCATTTTTTGGGCTTCTGATTCATTAAATAATCACGTTATAAAATAATTGTAATGAAACTATTTCCAATTAAGGCATTATTGCTTTTTGCTTTTTGTCTTGCAGGTAATCAATTAATATTTTCTCAGGGTACCTATTCAGTTAAAGCTATGAAAAAATGGTTTGCCGTTACCGGAACATTATCCGGAAAAGTAACCGAAAAGGACAAGGGAGGCGCTTTACCAAGTGCCACTGTTTATATTCCAGATCTTAAGTTAGGGGTAGTTACGGATGTAAATGGTCAATATCATTTCAACTCTTTACCCTCCGGAATCTACCTGGTTGAGGTTCATTATGTCGGCTATAAAACCATAATAAAAGATGTGGTCATTAATGGCAGTACTGTACAAGACTTTGAATTGACACTATTCGCAATCGAGGAAAGCCCGGTAGTAGTAACGGGCCAATCACAAGCCACCGAGATAAAAAGAAGCCCGGTGCCTATCGTTTCTATTAATCATGACTATATTGCCACTAATCTAAGTACGAATATTATAGATGCCATTGCTAAGGTGCCCGGTGTTAATGCACTTACCACCGGACCTAACGTATCCAAACCATTTATCAGGGGATTGGGTTATAACAGGATATTGACTCTGTTTGATGGACTAAGGCAGGAAGGGCAACAATGGGGTGATGAACATGGCATTGAAATAGATCAATATGGCGTTGAAAGAATAGAAGTGGTGAAAGGGCCGGCAAGCCTCACTTATGGATCTGATGCCCTGGCGGGGGTAGTGAATTTAATTCCTACACAACCGGCACCCGAAGGAAAAATGATCGGAGATATTTTGGGAGAATATCAAACCAACAATGGTATGTTTGGGGGCTCAGCTATGCTGGGTGCAACGAAAAATGGTGTTGAGTGGATGGCCAGAGTATCCCATAAACAAGCTACCAATTACCAAAATAAAATTGATGGGCGTGTTTATAATACAGCATTTAATGAATCTGACGCAGGGGTTTCTTTGGGCCTGCACCGCACGTGGGGTTATTCACACCTGAGTTTTTCCCTGTTTGATGATCTACAGGAAATACCCGATGGAAGCCGGGACTCTGCCACCAGGAAATTTACAAAGCAAATCACTGAAGCTGATACGGTAAGGCCTATTGTGTCGGAGGAAGAATTGAAATCTTATCAGATTACCGTTTTGCATCAGCATATACAACATTACCGGATTTATACAAATAACAACTTTATAATTGGAAATGGCAGGCTGGCAGTTAACCTTGGATACCAGAGAAGTGTGCGCAGGGAATTTAGTCATCCGCAGGCACCCACTATAGCCGGGTTGTTTTTACAACTAAATACCTTTTCTTACGATTTGAAATATTATTTTCCCGAATTCAGTGGTTGGAATATAACCGCAGGAGTGAACGGAATGTACCAGGATAATAACGTCACTAAAGGAACAGAGTTTGTAATTCCTTCTTATCACCAGCTTGATATTGGTCCTTTTGCCTTAATCAAAAAGACGATTGATAAACTGGATATTTCGGGCGGTATAAGGTTCGACAACAGATCTTTCAAAAATAATGAGCTGTATTCAAAACCAAATCCTGTTACTGGGTTCGATATGGTCGTTTCCGGTGATGATACAGTGGGGGCCGATAAACCATTTTCCAATTTCAGCCATACTTTTTCCGGCATTTCCGGCAGCATAGGCGCAACTTATAATTTCACGGAGAAATTTTCCGTAAAGGCCAATTTAGCTCGCGGCTACCGTGCACCAAACATAGCAGAAATTTCTGCTAATGGAGTACATCCCGGCACGAACAGTTACCAGATTGGTAATGCTAACTTTAAGCCGGAATTTAATATTCAGGAAGATATAGGGGCACAGTATTCTTCAAAATATGCTATAATAACGTTCGCCCTGTTCAACAATACGATTTCCAATTATATATTCAATCAAAAAGTCGTCACCAATACGGGTGCAGATTCAGTTATTGTCCCGGGAACACAAACATTTAAATTCCAGCAAGGTAAGGCGAAGTTATACGGTGGAGAAATCAGCATAGATGTTCATCCGGTAAACGGTCTTCATTTTGAAAATAGCCTGTCTGTCGTATACGCCCTTAACAAGGGAGTTGCTCAAAAATTAAAATCAGATAGCAACAAGTACTTGCCCTTTATTCCGCCATTACATGGTATTTCAGAATTGCGGTACGATTTTGATGCGAAATCAAGTCATATCATAAATGGATTTGTAAAGGTACAATTAGCTTATTATGCTGCGCAAAACAGGGTTTATCTTACTGACAATACTGAAACACCAACTCCCGGATATACTTTGTTCAATGCTGGTGTCGGCGCAGGACTTACCAATAGCAAAGGCAAAACCATTGTCAACATTTACATCATGGGCAATAATTTATTTGATGTTGCCTACCAGGATCACTTGAGCAGGTTGAAATACTTCGAATTTTATTCATCATCACCAAATGGGCATCTGGGAATTTATAATATGGGCAGAAATATTGCTTTCAAACTAGAATTCCCGTTGGATTTTGATGTAAAGAAATAATGAGAGACACTCACCAGTTGGTTCTTTGGTTATTAAGAAGGCGGCTTGCCGCCGCCTTCTTTTTCACTAAATGAATTTTATGACATAGAAAGTTGCTCAAAAAAATTAGATTGAAAGTGATTAAGAATAAGAATATTTCTCACACGGGGAGCAAAGAGTATTTAATCTCTTTTCTAAAACAGCATCATCTTTCTGTTACTGAGCCCAGGATTAAAATTCTTAAATTATTTCAGAACTGCGGGAGTGCTTTGGAGAATAGCCTCATAGAAAAAAAGACACGTCATCAGTTAAACCGCATTACGGTATATCGTACGCTCCAGTCCTTTTTAAAAAGTGGTATCATCCATTCTATCCCCTCCTATGATGATTCTATTCGTTTTGCTCTTTGCAAAAGGGATTGCGATGAACATGCTCACCATGATAATCACCCGCATTTTATTTGTGAAAAATGCGGGGAAACGATTTGCCTTAATAAAACTGGTATTTCAATTATTCAACTTCCTAAAGGCTATAATGTGCATAGAACCGATGCGATCATTACAGGTATTTGTAATATTTGTAAAGCAGCGAAAATGATAAAACAGATTGAAAAGTAAATAATTGATCTGCCATATGTATTTATTTGGAAAATTAAGTTTGGTTTACAATCATCATATTTGCGGCAGATCATTATCGTTGCTTTGCAATTTCTTCGTTTTTGAATTGTGTAACTGTTTTTCCAAATACATTTTTAAATACTTTATTTAAATGGCTTTCATCAGTAAAATTCATTTCGTAAGCGATTTCCGAAACAGTAAGGTCACTGAATTTTAATCTTGTTTGTATAAGATTGAGTTTGTACCGGGTAATGTAATCTTTGATGGTATTGCCCGTTTGTATTTTAAAATACCTGCTTAAATGGTCTGCTGATTTATTAAAATGAGTAGCTATATTTTCTATTTTAATTAATTCTTTGTCATAAATATTTTGCTGTATATAAGCAGTTATCTCATGAATTTTATTTTTGGGATTTTGCTTTTTAAAATAATTAGTAATATTCTGTTGTATGTTTCGGGCAATCAAATGAAGAAGTAAAAAAACGATATTTTGAATGATAATCTCATTAAAAAGCTGTTTATTTTCTTTTTCTGATATTAGTTGATTAACCAATACTTCAAATGTGTTTTTATCTGTAACTGAAATAATGTTGCCCTTAACATTGTGGTGATTGTGAAATATATATTCCACCCTTTTAAAAAATTCACTAACATCCATTTTCTCCTCCTGCCTGTCAGCACTTTTTGAAAAGAAGCTTTTAGTGAAGTCAATAATACAAAAGCGGGTTGGAACAACAATTTGAAAAGTATGTGCATCTTCAGGAGTTAGTAGAAACACATCGCCCTGTGAAAATTCATAGTTATTGTCGTTTATATTGTGAATGCCCGAACCTTCAAGCACATAGATTAACTCAAAAAAATGATGTTTGTGAGGACTTGATACATTTGATCTAAGCTCCTTGATAGCTATCTCGACCTCTCTATATAGCTGTACTGATTTCATTTCCCTAAAACTACTGATAAATGGCGGTTTTTTACCTGTTATTACTTTTTCATTGAAGTAACTTCGAATGAAAATTTTCAAAAAAAGTAAAATGGAAGAATCAAGCATATCACAAGTTACAATTAGCAAACACAGGAATAATTCTAACAGTCATGATGATGAGCATGAACACAACACCCAATTTGAATTAATACGGCTCGCCGTTATTGCAGTTGCATTAACATTAAGCTTCTTTGGCATTTGGAAAAGCATAGCCTCATTTGATATCATCGCCATTGCCATAACTATTATAGGCGGCTACCCGATGTATAAGGAAGCATTTGAAAATATCAGGGAAAGAAAAATGACGATGGAACTTTCCATGACTATCGCTGTGATTGCCACTTTATTCATACAACAATACTTTACAGGTGCGATCATTACATTCTTCGTTCAGTTTGCTGAACTTCTGGAGCATCTAACTGTTTCAAGGGGACGAAATGTAATTGAAAAACTAATTGCACTGCTTCCCAATCAGGCAACCATCAGGCGGGGCGATGAAGAAGTGGATATTAAAATTGCCGAACTCGCTCCTGATGAAATTGTCATCGTCAAACCCGGAACAAAAATTCCAGTGGACGGTCAGGTTCTGAAAGGAAATTCTTTTATTGATGAATCTTCCATTACCGGAGAATCAATGCCGGTAGAAAAAACGGTTGCCAGTAAAGTTTTTGCCGGCACTATTAACCAGAACGGAGTTTTAGAAGTAAGAGCAAGCCGCATCGGTAAGGATACGATGTTCGGCAAAATAATTGACATTATTGAACAGGCAGAAAAATCAAAAGCACCCATTCAAAGAGTGGCCGATAAACTGGCTGCTCGTCTTGTATATCTTGCTTTTGGCGGAGCTGTCATCACTTATTTAATCACACNNTTTCCGCTATTGCCGCCTTAATTGTTGCAGGAGCTTGCGGTGTTGCAGCAGGAACGCCACTTGCAGTTTTAGCAGGTGTTGGAAGAACTGCCAAAGAAGGCATCATCGTAAAAGGGGGAATCCACATTGAACAACTCAGTAAGGTCGACACAATTGTTTTTGATAAAACCGGAACACTCACTTTCGGTAATCCCGAAGTGATGGAAATAAAAAATTTCAATGGTGTCGACCAGAATGAAGTTTTAAAATTAGCTGCCTGTGCCGAGCAACATTCTGAACATCCCCTTGCAGATGCCATCATGCGAAAAGCAAAAGAACAAAGGCTTAACTATGAATCCTACGCAGCCATTGACTATTTGCCAGGACTTGGAATGATTTGCAAACAAACAAATCAGAATGAAATTCTGGTCGGCAATCATGCACTTATGTATAAGAAATCTATTCCCGTTGAAACAGAAGTAGAAAATTATGTGAACGACAGAAAAAATAAAGGGGAAACAACCATACTCATTAGCAGTGCAAATAGAATTGTGGGAGCAATCAGCATTGCAGACAAATTACGCAGCGAAGCAAAACAAGCAGTGCAGGAAATAAAGAAATTTGGTTGCAGGGTAATTCTCCTTTCAGGAGATGCCAATGCAACAGCGAAAGCAATAGGTGAAAAACTTCAGGTCGACGAAGTAATGGGTGAAATGCTGCCGCATCAGAAATTAGAAAAGATTAAAGAACTGAATGCAATAGGTAAAAAAGTAGCGATGGTAGGCGATGGAATAAATGATGCACCAGCTTTAGTGGAAGCATCCATCGGCATTGCTATGGGAGGAGGAACAGAAATCGCATTAGAAAGTGCAGATATGGCTCTCACTACAAATAACCTAATGAAAATTGCAGAAGCTTTACGTATAAGCAAGCAGGTTATGAACGTGATCATGTTTAATTTTTGGGGAACAGTCATCGTGGATTCAATCGGTATCGGATTTGCAATGTTCGGTTATCTCACTCCTCTTGAAGCTGCATTAATTCATGTTACATCCGAATTAGCTTTCATCCTTAACTCAGCAAGATTATTTGGCAATTCACAAAACGCATAAACAATGTTGATTACAATTCAAATCAGTTAAGAGAGAAAATAAGGCTTTTAACTTAGTTAAAGCGTTACGCAAATCGTATCAGTATTAACTAGACGGTGTTTTTATTCGTAGGTTTATTTACGGTTGTAATAACATTAATTACTATTAGCTTCCATGCACTAAAAGTAGCGCGGGTAAATCCTGTGA
>PKYU01000233.1 GCA_003132765.1 Chitinophagaceae bacterium
TAGGAGCGGGCTTCAGCTTCCAATTATCCTGCAGAATTTTCTTTATTACCGCAGAATCGTATCCCCGGTTTCCTTTCTTCTAAGAAAGTATTTTCATTCATAGAAAATTAATGGATTGGTTGAAATAGCTAAAGAATTAATTTCTCATGAAAAAATGGAGAATAAACCAGGAAAGTTTAATTGTATTTTCTTCCTTTTGTTAACCAAAAATCTTTATAAGACAATCCAATGGTAATGCTTTGGTAGTTTTCTTTAATCTGGGAATCTTTTGAACCTCTTTGACCATACTCAAAGGCAAAATGGTAACTCAATGTACTCCTTCTGCTGTTAAATCCTGCTCCAATTGTAAACCCGCCTTCATTCAATTGTTGGCCGCCCACCTGAAGGTAAGATTTATTATAAAATACACCAGCCTGCAGGTTGAACAATTCATAAGGGAGATTCATATATTCTTTTTGCTTGGAATATTCTACACCTACAGAATACCTGCTGCTGTTCACGAGAGAATATCCTAATCCGCCTATATTAAGAGAAGACCAATTCTGAAAACGGTAATCCGCCAATAAGGTAAGTTTATTGTCTTTTATTAATGAAATACCTAATCCTGTGGAATTGGGTAACGTAAAATAATTATTTGAAATAACCTGGTTAGAAAGTGTATCTCCCTTTTCATCTAAAACCAGGGCTGAGGTTTGGGCCCTGAGTCCGGTTTTGACGGCAAAGGTTGCGCCTATACCAGCTTCCCAATTTTTTGAAATATGGATTCGATACTGAAGTCCATAATCGAAATACCAATTTCTCACATAAACATTTTTTGTAGTGAAAATTCCTGAATTCAGGTCAGGGGATATTAAAGTATCCTGTTGTAAAAAAGACCCTCCCAAAAATGATGTAGTAACACCAATGGAAAGATTTTTTGAAATTCTGAATCCGTTGGCAAAGAAATACCGGTTAATTCCTCCACTTCCGGAAGTTTCCTGAGGTATCGTACCGGGAGTGCCTGGTAAACTGGTAGTTCCTGTAAAATAGTAATTGCTGGTGCTGAAAGGCATTAGCCCAATAGAGCTTCCCCACCATTTTTTTATTCTCATTCCTAAAGAAAGCCGCTCCACGCTGAAATCTTTCCCTGTGGCATTTGTTCCGAGTGCGCTTCCTGAGAAATTCGCAATTTCACCCCGTGCAGAAAATTCTACCAGGAATAACTGGTTTTGAAAATTACTCATTGATGCGGGGTTATTAAGTATGATATATTTATCATTACGGTAGGCTATTCCTGTATTAGCCATTCCTGAAGTACGATTAAAATAGGAGGATTCTATATCTCCGATTCCAATGATAGAATAAGGCGAAGTTATGTTTTGGGCTACTGCTATCCCCGATCCTAAAAAAAAGGATATAGCTATAAATAGCGTATATCTTTTTAAGAATAATTTATGGAGTAACAGATACATAATATAGTTTTAATTGTATTGAACCTTGAGTGTTCTTTTGATCACCGAACACGGCTCTGTTGAAACTTTTTGTCCAATTAGGTGAAGGAGGTACAAGAAGCANNGATATGAAGTTACATCATAGGTGTAAGTCGTATTTTCATTATACAAATAGTCAACAAAAAGACTACCAGTTTGGTAACTACTTCCGGTAGCCGGCGATATCAGAGGCGGACCCAGCAGGTTATACTGATCCGTAGTAAAGGCTACCAGCAAAGGAGGTAAAGGCGAATTAGGATTATAGGTGTTCACTACCGGTTCTATAATCAATTCCGCTTTTAATATCTTAACATAATCTGGCCGTAATAAAAGGTTTCGGATTGTTGGGAATTTTATTTTTGGAACGAGACCGGATAAGTATTGCAGATATACACTATTGCCGGTAGCAGAAGAAGGGATTTCATTATTATTATTATTGAAAGCTGCAACGGGGGTGCCCGTCCTATCAGATTTTACCTGGTTAAATTGCGTGTTATCATTGTTATAGAATTTAAAATCAATAAATTTATTTTCAATGAAAACGTCGGTGTGATGATAATAGATCCTCATGGTCACGCTATCGTTGAATCCATAAATGGCATGATTACCGCCAGGGCTGGATGCCAATTGCAAGCCACTGAAATAGGGTATGAAGGCACTTGTGTTTTGGATGATGTAATCATTATTCTTAATTAAATTGAATAATGAATCACCAATTGTATTGGATAAAGGGATGAAAACGCTGTCGGTTATATTAGGATAAAATTGAGTATTTAAAGAACCAACAGGAATTGGCAGAACAGGGAAATCTTNNATTTAATGCAAGCGTGGTTGTACCGGGTGGAGCTACTTCGAAAAACGATTTAGCAGCAATTTTACCAAAAATATTATCAGTATAATTGCCGGCCAATACGGTAGCCGATCCGGAAGTTGCAACAGAATCATAATACACTGTCGACAATTGAATAGAAAGAGTATCAACCAATACAATGTTAGAAAACGAATTATCCACGTAAATCTGCCCGAACTGAATAGGTGTCTTTTGGCAACTTACTAAGGCCAAAACTGATAGTATCAAAAATTGTAAGCGATATTTATAAAAATTTGTTACGAATTTTAACATTCTAATAAATTGGTGGCTGCAATATTATTGACACCCTGTGTTAGCGTTTTGTTACTATGGCTAAACCCCACTTTGTAATCTGCAAAAGCTCTCAATTTATCTGTAAACATATATTGTACTTCTTTTGTTAAAAAAAAGAATATTCATTCTCTTAATCTGTTTGCCGAATAAAATAATGGGTTTGTCGATAAAACCCTATTGCAAAGCCATTTTAACGATTTGTGAGAAAGGGGGAAGATTACTTTCGTGACAAATTAATTTTTAAAATGAAAATAAGTCAGGCTTTACTATTTCTGCCAACCCTTGCTGCGGGATTCATTGCGTGCAAATCAAGTACTTCATCCACTGTTTTGGGTAACTGGGTCACCAAATCTTCTTTGAATGGCGTAACTCGTAGCGAAGCAGTATCTTTTGTCCTGAATGATACTGCCTATGTGGGCACTGGCTACGACGGAAATGTCCGACTAAATGATATGTGGGCTTATAATGCCGCTGGTGATTATTGGGAGCAAAAAGCTAATTTCCCCGGCACTCCAAGAAGTTCCGCAGTTGCATTTGGAGTGGGTAATTATGGATATATAGGTACCGGCTTCGATGGAGTGAATAAATTAAACGATATATGGCAGTTTGACCCTGTTGCCGATACTTTCATACAAAAAAATAACTTTGGCGGTACAGCGAGATATGATGCAGTGGCTTTTGGCATACTTACCAAAGGCTATATTGCTACCGGGTTTGATGGCAATTACCTTAAAGATTTCTGGCAATATGATCCAAGCAACGATAGTTGGGTGCAAATCAATGGATATGGCGGAGAAAAACGGCTGGGGGCTGTGGCATTCGTCTATAATAACAAAGGCTATATCGTAACGGGAATAAATAATGGGGTTGAAGAAAATGACTTCTGGTCCTTTGATCCTTCAAATAATTCATTCACTGCATTGCGTGACATATCCAACGTGAGCACGGAAACCTATGATGACCTATATACTAATATTGGGCGTGATAATGCTGCAGCATTTATTGTAGGCGACAAAGCATATATTTCAACCGGTGAAAGCAACGGATCATTATTGACTGCAACGTGNNGATGATTTTGCAACTGATTTATGGACAAGCAAAACAGCCTTTGAAGGTGCATCAAGGCAAGGAGCTCTTGGTTTCAGTGTAAGCCTGGGAGGGTATTTGGCTACAGGAAGAAGCAGCACATATGCCTTTGACGATCTAAGACAATTTTTCCCTCTTGAGGCATATAATGCAAATGATTAGAAAGCGAATCATATTACCAATTGGGATAATAGGGTTTGTTCTATTGATTATTGGTTTTTCACTTAAGGCCAAAAAAGAAAGCGTTAATGTGAATGCTGATTTGGTTAAGTTAGAATTTGTACCTATTCAAACTTCGGATGGTTGGGGATATGATATTATTGCGGGTAATAAAATATATATTCACCATGGNNTATTCACCAGCAATGTATTCCCGCAGTTCCTGGAAATAAACCATTTGCGACTAAGGAAGATGCAATAAAAACGGCTGAGGTAGTTATTAAGAAAATAGTAAGCCACAAACTTCCCTATGTAACAAAGAAAGAATTGGATTCACTAAATATATCCATGTGAGATATCAATCATCCTGTAATTGAACTAGGAATTCAGATCAACCAGCTTAAAAAAATCAGTTTTAAATATACTTCCAATCGGAACAATTTCCTGGCCAATTGAAATTTCATTTTTAGAAATAGTATCTATATGNNGGCAGGGATACAATGTAGGACCTATGTACTCTGATAAACTTGTGTGCAGGAAGTTTCTTTTCAAATGTATTAAGGCTTTTTAAAGTTACGACAGGCTTGCTTTTGCCAATGATATATATTTGAATATAATCCTTCATTCCTTTGCAGAAAAGAATATCATCAAATTTTATCTTAATAATCTTATACTCTGATTTTATAAAAACAAAATCATGTCTTGGCAATATTTCAGCTTCTTTCATAATGGCGAGGAAAGATTTTTATTTTTTTATTGATGGTTCTTTATTAAGAATTTGAGCTATCGGAAAAAATTGCTGTTTCAAATTATTATCGACAAATGGCTAATTTTGGTCGACAAAAATAGCAAAACATTCCTATATATTGTCAAAAAGGTAAAAAATTACTTTTTTTCTTGACCTACCAATTGGGGTTTCTAAAGAAAAATTTCTAACCTAAAAATTCTCCTCAATAAATTTTTTGTATTTGCGTATTAAAAAAAATGGGAAAATTAATTTATGGGTTGCGAAAAATGATTGGATAATGACATAACCAAATTGATTATTTCAACCTCCGGTTAAAATAATCAAGTAAGAATAGATTAAAGAACCGTTAGNNAAGAATAGATTAAAGAACCGGATTATTATCCATTTCCTGAAGAAAAATTATGAATTGGAAAAAACCCATCAATATTTATTGGCTAATGCCTGCCAGTTCCAGGCTCTTCTTTTTCAGCTTCCTCAATTCCATATCTTCAATAATAGGATCTGGCGCCAGTATAATTGAAGTATTATTTTGTTTCCACCAGGTATTTTCGGC
This sequence comes from Chitinophagaceae bacterium, assembly GCA_003132765.1. Lineage (GTDB taxonomy): Bacteria > Bacteroidota > Bacteroidia > Chitinophagales > Chitinophagaceae > Ginsengibacter. Next base: position 5,160 of record PKYU01000233.1, read on the forward strand.
AAGATGTTTAAAATGGATAACTGCTATTAAATATTTCCTTCCCCGTCCGGCCATGCCATCCGGGCGGGCTTCCTGTGCATGCCATTCTTCTATCCATTCAAATTTCTCGCGGGGAATAAAGTCCCATTCATCAAAACTCATATACACCCTTACATAAAAATCATTGGTAAGTTCGTTTGGGGTATGGTGGTATAACTTTTTATACTCATACCTGTAATCATACCGTAATGCAGAAATATCACTCAAAACTGCAGATGCAGTTGGGAAACTGCCGGCACCCTTTCCATAAAAAAACTGTTTATCAGCAAATGAACTTTCAATTACGACGCCGTTGTATTCGTTTTTCACAAAAGATAAATGGTCATCACGTTTCACAAATTGCGGCAATACAAAAGCTGCAATTTTTCCATTCATTAATTTTTTCGCTTGAGCAACCAATCTAATTTCATAATTTTTTTCTCTGCCTACGTTCGCATCATTTTCATTTACATTTTGAATGCCGGTAAATAATATATTATCTGTAGTTGTTACTATTCCATAGGCGTGGCATAATAGTATAACCCATTTATGTGCAGCATCCCAGCCATCTACATCAAGGGTTGGGTTGGCTTCTGCAAAGCCTAATTGTTGGGCTTCAAGTAATGCTGTTTTAAAATCAAGTTTATTTTCAAACATTTTGGTAAGGATATAGTTGGTTGATCCGTTTACTATAGCCCTTAATGAATGCAAAAGATCATTATCATAATATTCCTCCAGGTTGCGTATAACGGGGATGGAAGCACAAGCTGATGATTCGCATAGGAATGGCATACCTGTTTCCTGTTGTAGCCGCAATATTTCTGGCAAGTGTTCAGCGATCATTTTTTTACTGGCACTTACCACTGCCTTATTATTTTTTAAAGCAATTGATATTATTTGAAAGGCTGCATCTGACTCGTTGATTACTTCTACTATTACATTTATGGTTTCATCATTCAATAATTCATCGCGATCAGTAGTAAATAATTCGGCCGGGGCATTTCTTTTTTTATGAGGATCTTTTATGCATATTTTTTTTATAGTAGCATTTAACGATAAAGTTTGGTGGAGTACCTTATACAAACCTTCACCAACCACTCCAAATCCGAATAACCCAATGGTTAATCTTCTATGTGCTGTCATTTATATATTATTTATTTACAATTTTATGTTGTTTTCTTTTTACCAAAAATCCTTCTATAATATGTTGAAGCTGGTCCGATTCCAGTAAAAATCCATCATGGCCATATAGAGAATTAATAGCAACAAATTTTCCTCCGGGTATGTTATCTGCTATAAATTGCTGTTCACTTACCGGAAATAAAATATCACTTTCTATTCCAATTACAAGAGTCTTTGCTTTTATTTGTTCTAATGCATTCTCAGGGCTAATTCTGCCGCGGCCTACATTATGGGAATCCATTCCCTTACTTAAGAAATAATAACTGAATGCATTAAACCTCCTGGCTAATTTTTCACCCTGGTATTTTTGATAAGACTCACTTTTATAATGGTCAATTTTGTCAAGTTGCTGTTCGCTTTGACTTGCCTGGTAGGTATCATAATTTCTGTAAGAAAGCAAGGCAATACTCCTGGCTGCTTTCATTCCTTCCATGCCTGCTTCTGTCTTTTTTTCCTTCCATGTTCTATCGGCTTCAATACTCATTCTTTGAGAAGCATTAAAAGCAATGCCCCAGGAAGAATGTTGCGCATTGGTGCCAACCGGAAAAATGTATTCAAAAAGTTCGTTCTCTTCAATGGCCCATTCTAATAATTGCTGGCCTCCCATAGAGCCTCCTATGCCAATCTTAATTTTTTCTATTCCTAAATAATTTTTTAAAGGTTGGTAAGCTCTTANNAATCATGATAATAAGGCTCTTTTGTTTCGGGATTCAAATCCAGAGGCCCAAGGCTTCCGTAGCAACTGCCCGGCGTATTTACGCAAATAATATAATATTTGTTTGAGTCAAATAATTTTCCTTTACCCACCAGCCCCGGCCACCATTCTTCAGGTTTGCTATTTGCTGTTAGTGCATGAAATATCCATACTACATTATCTTTTTTTTCATTTAGCAAACCGTAAGTATTATAAGCCAAATGATAACCTGGTAATGTATGTCCTGATTCAAGCACAAAAGGCTTCTCAGATGTATAAATGGAGTAAGACAAATCTTAGTTATTCATTATTTTTTAAGGATGCAAA
>PKYU01000535.1 GCA_003132765.1 Chitinophagaceae bacterium
GCGGAACGAGCGGCATGAAAGTACTGGTGAATGGCGGTATCAATTTATCGGAGTTAGATGGATGGTGGGCAGAGGCATATTCCCCTGAGGTTGGCTGGGCAATCGGAGACCGGCAGGAACGGGGTGAAGACCCTGATTGGGATGCAGAGGAAGCAGGCGCATTGTATTACCTATTGGAGCAAGAGGTGGTTCCTGCATTTTACACCCGTAATGAAAGAGGTTTACCGGGTCAATGGATAGTAAAGATGCGACAAAGCATGGCAACACTAACGCCCCGTTTTTCAGCCAACAGAACTGTACGAGAATATACACAAAAGTATTACCTGCCCGGAGCAGCGAATTACCTAAAAAGGGCTTCCAATAATGGCGCATCAGGAAAACAAATCGTTAATACCCGTCGAGAGCTCCTCAAAAAATGGAGTGGCATTCGATTCGGTAATTTATCAATAGATAATTCAAAGGGTGGGTACGTTTTCCATCTTCCTATTTTGCTGAACGATATAAAACCCGAAAATATTTTGATTGAATTATTTGCAGAAGGTATTAATGGCGCCGCGCCTGAGAAAGTATTTATGCAGCTTGATTCAAATTCAGCAGATGCGGAAGAACAGATTTTTTATGCACATGTTAGCACAAAAAGGCCTGAGAGCGATTATACGGCCAGAATTTTACCACATTACGGGGGTATTTCAGTTCCATTGGAAGATAACCTGATTCTCTGGCAGAAATAATAGTTATTTATTTTGAAAATAAAAATCACTATATATCCATCCTAATTTGAAATAATGGAAACACAAAAAATTAAATCATGCAAAACGGAATTGACATACTCGACGTGAAAAACAGGAAATGGTTGGAACCAGCTATAAAAAACAGAAGGAATGGGCTCGTACAAAAGTTGAAATCAAGATGGAAAACGAATCACAAAAGGATATAACTGCGGAGGCTACACGGCCCACTTACTGGCTTACTCGTTTTATCATGCTTCGGCTGTTAGGCGCTATCTATGCTATAGCTTTTTTGGTAGCCATCAACCAGATCATTCCACTTATTGGGTCAGATGGATTGCTGCCCATAGGAAATTACCTGGGCCAGGTGCGTGAGTCAGTTGGTTCTACCAGCTCCGGGTTTTTCAATCTACCTTCCCTTTTTTGGTTTTTTCATTCAGATACTGCGCTGCTAACGGTATCATGGATGGGCTTTATACTGGCACTGGTTGTATTGGCAGGCTTTGCAAATGCTCCGATACTCACTGTTCTCTGGTTGCTTTATATGTCCATTGTTCATGCAGGGCAGGAGTGGTATGGATATGGCTGGGAGATCCAGATTTTGGAAACAGGATTTCTCGCCATTTTCCTGTGCCCCTTGTTTGACATGCGGCCTTTTCCAGGGAGGGAAACACCCTTCCAGGTTATTGTGCTTTTTCGATGGCTTATATTCCGCATCATGTTTGGCGCAGGGCTTATTAAAATTCGCGGAGATGAAATCTGTGGCAATGGAACAGCACTATATTATCATTTTGAGACACAGCCTATACCGGGACTGCTTAGCCGCTGGTTTCATTTTTTACCATGCACAATTTTAAAATTAGGTGTTTGGTTCAACTTCCTTGCTGAGTTGGTTGCACCATGGTTCCTTTTCTGGCCACGTATTGCACGACAAATTGCAGGAAGCCTAATCATACTTTTCCAGTTGACACTAATTATAAGTGGAAATCTTTCATTTTTTAATTGGTTAACGATACTTCCTGCCCTAGCTTGTTTTGATGATAGCTTCTGGTCAAAATTACTTCCACGCTCAATTGTAAATAAAGCAAAAGCCGCAGCCTCTGAAGCGATACCTTCCAAACCAATGATGATCTCAGCATGGACGGTTACTATAATAATTGGCTTTCTAAGTATCCAGCCGGTATATAATATGTTGTCGCCCCGGCAGATTATGAATACTTCATTTGATCCTTTGGACCTGGTAAACACCTATGGAGCCTTCGGAANNGATATCTCCTTATCAGTTGCATTTAGATTGGCAAATGTGGTTCGCCTCCATGGCAACTCCTGATGAATATCCCTGGACGCTTAACCTGGTATGGAAGCTGCTTCATAACGACCCAAATGCAGTGGGACTTTTTGCTGGCAATCCTTTTCTGGGTACAACACCACGTTATATACGGGCAGTATTGTATAGGTATTCTTTTGCAAAACCTGGAAATACTGAAGGGCATTGGTGGAATCGTGAAAAGCTGGGAGTTTGGATCCCCGCCATGTCAGCAAATGATCCTGTTCTGATTGAATATTTGAAACGTGCCGGATGGGTGCCTTAAATGAATAACTGAAATGATAAGGCAGGCCATTTCCTTACATGAAGAAATGGAAGAATAAAATTAGTAGAAATCGGAAGATAGGTAGCAAGGAGAACAGTATTTTAAAATTGTACAATCTCAAAATCGAACACTACATAAAGCATATAAACATGATCCAAATAAAACGGGTGTACGATCCACCTGAAAACTCAGAAGGTGAGCCTATTCTTGTGGAACGGCCCTGGCCTCGAGGAATGAGCAAAGAGAAATTTAAATTGAATGCCTGGCTGAAAGAGGCTGCTCCAAACACTGAATTGCGAAAGTGGTTCAGTCATGACCCCGCAAAGTGGAAGGAGTTTCAGCGGCGCTACAGGGCCGAACTCGACTCCCACCCTGATGCGTGGCAACCAATAATGACAACAGCGAAAAAAAGCAAAGTGACATTGCTGTTCAGCTCGCATGATGCTACGCACAATAACGTGGTAGCACTTAAGGAGTACCTCGAAAACTAACTAAATAAGAAAAGCATATTATGAGCCAAAGCGTTGCTCAGAGAATATTCAGGCGGCTATGGGGACCAATACCCTGGATGATAGAAGTGGCTGCAATTTTATCCGCTTTGGCCGGAAAATGGGAAGATTTTGCCATAATCATGGTTTTGTTGGTTGTAAATGTTGTTGTGGATTTCGCACAGGAATCCAAAGCTCTCAACGTTTTAAAAGTGCTTAAAGAAAGACTGGCAAAAAAAGCATTAGTAAAAAGGAATGGCGAATACAAAAATGTTGAATCAAAATTTGTAGTGCCGGATGATATTATTAAACTGAAAATTGGCGACATAGTACCGGCTGATGCAGTAGCAGCGAAAGGTGGCTATATGCAGGTGGACCAGGCGGCTTTAACCGGTGAATCGCTACCGGTTAATAAAATTGTTGGCAAAGAAATATTCGGCAATTCGATTGTGAAGATGGTGAAATGGATGCTATTGTTACCGCAACAGCTATGAATACTTTTTTTGGAAAGAGCGCAGCTTTGGTTATGAAAGCTAACCGGGCCCAAAGAAGTCATTTTCAAAAAGCGGTCGTAAAAATTGGCAATGGGTTGATTTTATTAACCATTTTTTTGGCAGTTTTGCTTATTGCCGTTTCTCTTTTCAGGCATGACCCTACGCTTGAAGTACTTCGTTTCATTCTTGTACTGGTAGTAGCTTCCATACCAGTTGNNTACCGGCAGTCTTATCTGTTACTATGGCAATTGGAGCAATGAATCTTGCACGAAGACAAGCCATTGTCAGCAGGTTACCTGCTATTGAAGAATTAGCAGGTGTAGACGTTCTTTGCAGCGATAAAACAGGTACGCTTACCCAAAACAAAATGAGTATTGCAGCTCCGGCATTGTATAATAATTTCAGCGAAGATGATCTTTTCCTATATGCGGCACTCGCCAGCAGAAAAGAAAATAACGATCCTATTGAAGTGCCGATATTCGAAAAGCTAAAAAATGAAAATTCAGAGAATAAATTAGCTGAATTCACTTTGGGAAAATTTATTCCTTTCGATCCGGTGAGAAAAAGGACCGAATCCGAACTGCGATATCAAAATCAGCAATGGACAATTGTGAAAGGAGCTCCGCAGGTGATCCTGCATTTATGCGAAACAGAAACAGCCAAAAATAAGATAACCAATGATGTTCATGATTTTGCAGTGAAAGGTTACCGTACGCTTGGCGTTGCTTTAAAGAAAGAGAATAATACGGCATTTTCATTCGTTGGGCTCATTCCCTTATATGACCCGCCAAGGGAAGATTCCAAAGCTACCATAGCAGAAGCAAAAAAATTGGGACTCAGGGTAAAAATGATTACAGGGGATAACCAGGCCATTGCACGCGAGATTGCTTCCATGCTGGATATTGGAAGCAATATTTTGGACACCAGTGAACTCAGGACAGACGGTACCGTTAGAGAGATGGCAAATCTTGTGGAAATTGTGGGAGCTACACTGTTGAAAAAACTATCCCCTTCTGCCAGTGAAGTTGAAATACAGCAATTAAAAGATGAATTGTTGGAAAAAGTAAGTACCCAACTCAGAGCAGCTAATTTGTCCCAAGGCCATATAAGAAAACATGAATCAGAAATAATTGAAGTAATTGAAAATGCAGATGGCTTTTCACAAGTGTTGCCGGAAGACAAATATTTTATAATAGACGAATTACAAAAAAATAATCGAATTGTAGCCATGACCGGGGATGGGGTAAATGATGCACCAGCCTTAAAAAAAGCAGATGCCGGAATAGCTGTATCAGGCGCTACTGATGCGGCAAGAGCTGCGGCAGATGTAGTGCTGGTGGCTCCCGGTCTTTCAGTTATTATCAATGCTATACAGGAAGCCCGCCTTGTATTTGAACGAATGAAAAGTTATGCTACTTTCCGCATTGCCGAAACAATTAGGGTGATTCTATTTATGACATTATCTATCCTAGTTTTTAATTTTTATCCTGTAACGGCCGTTATGATTATCCTGCTGGATTTGCTGAATGATATACCGATCATGATGATCGCTTATGACAATGCAGAAACGAGTAAAACCCCTGTA
>PKYU01000031.1:0-9047 GCA_003132765.1 Chitinophagaceae bacterium
ACAGAAAGAACATTAGTGTATATTGTTCCTCATATTTGTTTTGACCTGGATGAGGCAATAGATTTTGAATTTCTTTCCTACCTTTTAGAAAACAATAAATTGAACTTTGCCATTTGAAAATATTGGTAATTGGTCTTGGTTCCATTGCCCAAAGACATATTGAAGCTATTCACACTATTGATATGAATGCTGAGATATTTGCATTGCGGCACTCAAAAGGGGGAAAAGAAACAGATAGAATAGAATCTATTTATTCATGGGACGAAGTAATATTTCATCCGGATTTTATTTTGATCTCTAATCCAACTTCAGAACATGCAGAAGCAATGGAAAAGGCTATTCAATTTAACTGTCCCTTATTTATTGAAAAACCTGCCCTGCATAATCTTGAAAAAGCAGACCACTTGCTCAAATTAATAAAAAAAAATAATATTATCACATACGTCNNATAAAATCATATCTCAAAAAAAATAATCCTATTATAAATGAGATAAATATTTATTGCGGATCCTTTCTTCCTGGCTGGAGGAAAGGTGTTGATTACAGAAATGTTTATTCATCCATACCTGAATTGGGCGGTGGGGTGCATCTGGATCTGATACATGAGCCAGATTACTGTTATTGGATTTTTGGCAAACCGCTTTCGGTGAGAAAGTCTTTCAGCAACAAGTCAAGTATTCAGATAAAAGCATATGATTATGCGAACTATCTGTTTGAGTATCCCTCATTTAATGCATCCATTATTCTAAATTATTATAGGAAAGATTCAAAGAGATGCCTTGAGATTATTACGAGTGATGGAACAATAACTCTGGATTTGTTAACCGGAGTAGNNTTACAGACAGTGAGGGAAAAATTTTATTTCAATCATCTGTTCAGGCAAAAGAAATTTATTTAAACCAGATGAAACATTTTATTGGATGTGTAAGAACAAAAAAAGAGAGCATTCATCCTTTTGAAGAATCGCTGGAAGTTTTAAAACTATGCATGGCATGAAATTAAAAGATAAAGTAATTATCATAACAGGTGGAAGTGGCCTGTTGGGGAGAGCCTATATTGACTATCTTAATAATGAAAAGGCAAATGTTATTAATGCAGATATNNAGAATATACCTGTGATATCACGGATTCTAATTCAACGGATGAATTAATTGAAGAAGTTGTGAAAAGATTTGGAAGGATAGACGGGTTGGTAAATAATGCCTATCCAAGAACGAAGGATTGGGGAACCGATTTTGAAAAAGTTCCTGAAGAATCCTGGAGGATGAATATTGATATGCAGATGAACAGTTATATTTTTCTTTCGAGGAAAGTATTAATTGAGATGGTAAAACAAAAATCAGGTAGTATCGTTAACCTTGGTTCTATCTACGGAATTGTAGGCCCTGATTTCACTGTTTATGATAATACGACCATGGGNNTTAAAGGAGGTATCGTTAACATAACCCGGTACCTGGCATCATACTACGGAAAGCATAATATCAGGTTAAATTGTGTTTCACCCGGCGGAATCTTTGATAACCAGGATGAAATTTTTGTAAGGCAATACGAACATAAAGTTCCATTAAGGAGAATGGGCAGGCCTGATGATATTGCTCCTGTAATCGCATTTCTATTATCTGATGATGCAAAATATATTACAGGGCAGAATATTGCCGTTGATGGGGGCTGGACTTGTATATAATAAAATGGAATTGAAAGTTAAAGAGCACAATTGGAGTCCTACAAAATTTGAAGCCGAGTTAAACAAAATCTGTTTCATGGGAATTCCTTTAGGTGGGTTGTCCGGTAGTTTTTTCATGCAGTCTCTTTACCGTGGCACACAACCAATACCAAATCTAAAAATTTCTATTACCCATTTCTTACTTCATGTAAGAAACATCCTTTATGTTCTTTTAGTATCAATTGCCGGGGTTTTTAAAAATAGAAAATTACTTAATAACCCAGTTGTTATAGCATACACAAATCGTTCAGAAAGAATTTTTGGAATATTTGATTCATTATTGCCATTGATGAAAAATGAAAATATATTATATATCAATACAATGGGGGAAAAGGTTAGCCCGTTAAAAAAAAATGAAAAGTTTTTAGACATTTATAAAACAACAATTAAACAATATTTGGAGTGGAGGAAGGAATATAAATCCATTAAAAGAGAATTGGCGCTTACATTAAGCAATCTGAAACAGGTATATGGATTTAATGATATTACTTTAACAGCTTTAAACAGGTATTTAAAATTTCAAACTTTACATTGCGTCGCTCTCACAGAGAAATTTAATAAAATAAAACCTAAATATATCCTTACGGATTTTGATAGGGGAAGATATAATAATTGCGTGGTTGTAACAGGCAATAAATTAGCTATACCAACCTATTCATTTATTCATGGCTCAACTGAGCCACCTACAGGTTTTATTCCAATATTGGCTAACAAACTTTTGTGTTGGGGGGAAATCCAGGTCAAACAATTTGCAAGTTTAGGTATAAAGCCTGAACGATTACCAATTGTTGGAAATGGTAAAATTCCTTCTCCTCCACATTCAATCAAAAAACATGGTCATAATTCTTTAAATATTTGTTTTGCCGGCAATAATATTGCGATGAATGAAAGACTTGCCCTCTTTAATTTGATTGGGGATGCTACCAGAAAAATTAATCATATTGACTACATTATGAAGATTCATCCTGCTGAAGAAAAAATAGATTACCAGTCGGTTCAGGATATTAATTCTCATATAAAAATTATTGAAAGCAAAGAATTATCGAATAAATCATTGTTTGAAAAAACTGATTTATTATTGGTTCATAACAGTACTATAATGATTGAAGCAATAGCACACGGTGTTCCTGTATTAATTATCAATCATCCTGAAGTCACATTTCCTATAGGAATTGGGCAACATCTTTTAGTTATACCTGGCTATCCCCAAATCCACACCAGCAGGGAGTTGGAACAATTTATTTTATCAGTTCAAAGAGATCATCATTGTCTTGAAGGTCTTTTTGAGAAATGTCTCATATTCATCCATGAATACTGTAGGTATTTTGGTGATGAAAGTATCCGGGAACAAATTAAAGTGTTTGAAAATCATGTATAAATTAACTGGTTTTTACTAAACGATTCTTGTATAACTCTTAAAGCTTTGGAAAAAGGAAGAATTATTGGATATACAGTTGAGGCTCCAATCGGATACAGAAAAAAAATGAACAAAGACCTCTTAAAAACAAGGATTTTGGGAATTCTAACACATTTTTTAATTTTTTTAAACAATCGCTTTTTTAAGACTTTACTCGCTCGCCTGAAATTACTATTTCAGGCAAATAATATCAATGGCACTAGCAATAAATATGAATTGATAGGGAAAGGAAGTTCACTAGTAGGTATTGGGGTGGATCCTAAGTATAGCAGATTTGGAATTGGTCAAAATCTAATGTCTATATTTGAAAGAAAGGCAACTCAATTAGGAATGGAATATATGAGACTGTCAGTTTACGATAATAATTTTACTGCAATAAGGCTTTACGAAAAATCCGGATGGTTAAGACTTACAAATGATGGTAGGACATTGTATTATTATAAATATATTTCGCAGAAATTATGATTCAACTTAGCGTAATTATTCCTTTATTGGACGAAATTAATTATATTGATTATTTGATACAATCTGTTTTACAAAGGGATGGAATCGATAAAGAAATCTTTTTGGTTGATGGGGGATCAACAGATGGGACTATCGAAAAAATAAAAAGATATCAAGAACAATTTCTGAATATTACTTTGGTTAATAACCAAAAGCAATTTGTTAGCTATGGATTTAACAAGACATATCCACTAACAAAGGGGAAATACATAACATTAATGGGAGCCTATGCGGAATATCCGAAGGGTTTTTTCACAATTGGTATTTCATTTTTAGAAAGTAATGAATGTGATGTTGTAGGGGGACCATTAAAGCAATTAGGAAAAACATTAGCAGGAAAGGCAATCGCATTTTTTATGAGCCAAGGTTTGTTGGTCACGACAGAAAATATGTTTTGGATGCGATAGACTCAACTTTTGTTTCCTCAGTAGGGAAATATGTTGACAGATTTGAAGAGATGATTCGCGATTATACAGGAGCAAAATACGCAATCGCTACAGTGAATAGCACAGCAGCATTACACATGAGTTTGTTGCTTGCAGGCGTTAAGCGTGACAAGTTAGTGGTCACACAATCTTTATCATTTATCGCAACCTGCAATGCCATCAGTTATATTGGTGCAGAGCCATTATTTGTGGATGTAGATATGGACACGCTAGGATTGTCGGTAGATAAACTGGCGACTTTTTTGAAAAATAAAACAGAAATAAAAGAAGGTTATTGTTATCACAAGCAAACCTGGAGAAAAATTTCAGCCTGTGTTCCGATGTATACCTTTGGACATCCTGTTGAACTCGATAAGATTGTTGACTTGTGTAATCAATACCAAATTCTATTAGTTGAAGATGCTGCTGAATCAATAGGCAGCACTTATAAAGGAAAACATACCGGAACTTATGGATTATTTGGAGCATTCAGCTTTAACGGAAATAAAACAATCACTTGTGGTGGTGGTGTAATTATTATCAATGATGAAAAGTTGGGGAAGCTTGCAAAGCATTTAACAACTCAAGCAAAGGTTCCACACAAGTGGGAATTTGTTCATGATCATATAGGATACAATTATCATTTGCCAAATTTAAATGCTGCACTTGCCTGTGCACAAATGGAAATGTTAGATGAATTTATTTCAAAAAAGCGAGAACTAGCGTCAGCCTATCAACAATTTTTTTTAGATAAACCTGAATTTCATTTTTATATTGAACCCAAAAAAGTCGATCAAATTATTGGCTTAATGCTATACTAATGAAAAATAGAGAAAAGCGAGATGCATTTCTTACATTCACAAATGAGCATGGTATAATGACAAGACCTGCATAGGCTTTAATGAATAAATTGGAAATGTTTAAAAACTGTATTTGCGAAGATATTCCTTATGCTGTTTTTATAGAAGAAAGATTGGTGAATTTACCAAGCAGTATAAGAATATAATTTTAATTTTTTAAAATTAAGGATTACTATTGTGTGAATTATAAATATCAAACATGGAAAAGAAAATGTACATCGAATTAATTAAAAAAGTACTAATTGATCTTCATAGAATTGGAAGAACTGAATACAAACCATTATACTCTAATAACAAGAGATGGATGGTAAAGTTGTTAATATCTGTTGATTCTTTAATCAGGAAAAAAGATTTCGCAATATGCCGAGTAATTAGATCTTCATATGAGAATCGAGCTGAAGGCATAGATTGGCCAGCTAATGCTGATTCAATGATTGGGTTAAAACGTCTTGATAATATTGAGTATTGCATTAATAAAATAATTGATGATAAAATAGCTGGAGATTTTATAGAAACTGGCGTTTGGCGTGGAGGGGCAACTATTTTTATGAAAGCAGTATTAAAAATTAATAATATAAATGATAAAATTATTTGGCTTGCAGATTCATTTGAAGGCTTACCAAAGCCCAATGAAAAAAAATATACCGCTGACAAAAACGACTCACATCATTTAAAATCAGAATTGGTAGTAACTTTAGAACAGGTTAGGAGTAATTTTGAAAATTATGATCTTCTTGATGATAATATAAAATTTTTAAAAGGCTGGTTTAAAGATACTCTACCAACAGCCCCTATTGAGAAGTTATCTTTGCTTAGGCTTGATGGTGATATGTATGAGTCAACTATTGATGCCTTGAATAACTTGTATCCTAAACTATCAAAGGGGGGATTTGTAATAATTGATGATTGGGGTCCAGTAGAAGGATGCAAACAAGCTGTAAATGATTACAGGAAGGATCATGGTATTACAGAAAAAATTGAACAAATTGATTGGTCTGGAGTCTATTGGAGAAAGGATTAATTAATTTGAAATAACCAAATTAATGAATTAAGAACAATTCCAATTCAATGTAAGCTAATTATTTGGGCGAATAGCATATTCATTTTACATTAATTATTTATCAAATAAAACTTCCTAAATATTATATTATTTATCAATAGTGTCCTAATTAAAAAAAGGAGAAAGTAATTTGTATCTCAAAGTTAACTTTGAGTTGCAAAACAAAACAACCTTCTCCCATGTCAAACATAACATTGTTTTCTCAAGTAATTTCAAAATTGTGCCGTCAAAATTTCTCAAAACTTGTTAAAGAATATCATACAGATAAATATGCAAAGGGCTATAATAGTTGGACACACTTGGTCTCCATGCTGTTTTGTCAATTCGCAAAGAGCCAATCAGTAAGAGATATAAGTAATGGGTTGTGTTCGGCTACTGGCAACTTAAATCATTTAGGCATTCAAAAGGCTCCTTCAAAATCAACAATAAGTTATCAAAACAAACATCGTAACTGGGAANNAGGACAGCAGGCAGGATTTAAACAGGTAAAATTTAAAATCAAGTCCAAAATATTCCTGTTGGATTCCTCTACCTTAAGTTTGTGCCTATCGCTTTTTGATTGGTCAAAATACAAAACCGCTAAAGGTGCTGTTAAAATGCATACCCTACTGGATTATGGTGGCAATTTGCCGGCTTACGTGAATATAACTAATGGTAAAACAGCCGACAAAAAGGTGCGTATGAAGTACCTTTACTAAAGGGAAGTGTGATTGTAGCCGACCGTTTTTACAATGATTTTCCATTGCTAAATATTTAAGACAGCAAAGGTATATATTTTGTGATTAGACATAAGGAGAATATTCAATACACCGTAATTAAAGAAAACAAGCTGCCCGATAATAAGCATCAACATATTCTGAAAGATGAAATCATCGAACTCAAAAACAATACTTCAAAAAATAAATATCCTAAACGATTAAGGCAAGTAGCTGTGTGGGATGATGTAAACAAACAAGTCATTGAAATTATCACTAATCACATGAATTGGACTGCAAATACTATCGGTGAACTTTATAAATGCAGATGGCAGATTGAAATATTTTTCAGAGAAATTAAACAACTACTCAACATCAAATCATTTATCGGAACATCTGAAAATGCTGTGATGATACAAATATTGACGGCTTTAATAACAATACTGATTTTAAAGGCAATGAAGGCTATGGCAAAATTTAACTGGCACCTTTCTAATCTTGTTGCATTTATCAGGCTTAACATATTTGTTAAAATTGATTTGCAGCTTTGGCTTTACAAACCTTTTGAATACGATAATCATCCAATAACTAATAATTTATTACAGTTGGGTCTGTTTTGAAATCACCTAATTATCGATTATTTTTTTCAATGAAATCAATAGCTTTGATTAACAATAAAAAACATTTAGGACACTATTGTTTGAAAATATTGATTTACTATTGGCTCATAACAGTACAATTATGGTTGAAGCAATTTCCAGAGGTGTTCCGGTATTAATCATCAAACATGCGGAAGTTACTTATCCAATCGGAATTGGGCAACATCATTTAGATATACCTGGCTATCCCCAAATCAATACAAGCGGGGATTTGGAACAATTTATTTTGGCGGTTCAAAACGATTATAGATTGCTTGAAGAGCTTTTTGAGAAATGTCTTGTCTTTATTCATAATTTTTGCAAGTATTATGGGGATGAAAGTCTTCAACAACAAATAAAAATATTTGAAAAACTTGCTTAAGATTATCGTTAAAATACGCAAAATTATTTCAGGAGATTTTGCGAAAATATTTTTAGGATATGCTACAAGTCAGTTGTTTGGTAATTTATTACAATTGGTTGCCGGATTATTAACTGTTCACTGGATCACACCTGATATGTATGGGCAATTTTCGGGAGCAGCTATTTTTTTAGGATATTTAAGTTTTGTGCATTGCGGGATATTAAGTGGTTTAAACAGAGAATTGCCGGTTGAGCATGGCAGGAAGGATTTTGAAAAAATAAATCAATTATCGGCTGTGGCTTATTGGGTTGTGCTTTGTGTTGGATTGCCTGCAGCATTTGTATTAATAGCTTTTGCAATACATGCGGGCTTTATGGGTAATATTGAATTTGTATGGGTATATTTGGCATATAGTACATCCGCATTCTTTTTATTATTAAACAAATTCTATTTACCTGTTTTATACCGAACAAATAATGATTTTGAAAAACTTACTAAAATCACAATTATCAATTCAATGGTAAGTATTATTACTGTATTATTAATTTGGTTAATGCCTGATTTAAAAGGTTTATCAATTCGTTTGGTCATATTAAATCTGGTTGAGTTTTATCTATTGTATTCTTTACGTCCAATTAATGTTAACCCTAAATGGTCAACTAAACATGCAAAGCAATTGATTAAAACAGGGTTACCCATTCATATAGTTGGTCATTTAATGCCATTGTGGAATACAGCAAAAAATACATTGATATTTTCACTTGGAGGACCATTGCAATTTGGTTATTATGCTCTTGTAAATGTAGCATCAGCAACAATAAATATAATACCCATTGCATTCAGTCAAATTATTTATCCAAAAATGGCAATAGCTTACGGGGAAGGAAAATCAAATGATCAGGTCTATAAAATTGCTGTAAAGCCAATATGGGTATTGTATATTATAGGTGTTTTGATTTGCATAGTTGGTTATTACTTACTTCCTAATGTAGTTATATATTTAATGCCTAAATATATTCCTGGAATCAAAGCAGCGTTATGGGTTCTTTTATTCCCAATTGTTTCGGCATTTGCACCAGCCAATAATTATTTCAATGTGTATAAAAAGCAAAAGCAATATTTTTTTGCCTTATTAGTTGGCATTATCATTAGTGCTATTTATATCTCGGTATATTATTATATGATTGGTTTTAGCCTTGAGTTATTTCCACAATCATTAATTCTCGGAACAATAGTTCAAAATATTATTTGTTATTATAGTATTCAAAATCATATCAAACAATCCTCCGGAGAAAAAGTATTTAAAGAAATTTTTGTGTAATTATTATTAGTCTGGAATAGTTATACTCAGCAAGGCATAA
>PKYU01000031.1:9062-12785 GCA_003132765.1 Chitinophagaceae bacterium
CCAATGGTACAAAAAAGAATTTTTGCATTATATCTAAAAATGGAATTCAACTATGATAAAAGGTTAATAGGTTTAATCACCGGGCTTCATTACAACATGGTTACTTTTTGGATAAATGTGTACAAAGAAAAAGGGTTTGGAGGGCTGCTGACTAATAACTATGGTACCAACAAAAGCGAGTTAGAAAATCATGCCGAAAATATATTAGATTCTTTTTTGCAGAGGCCTCCGATGAATGCAGCAGAGGCTACGCAACGAATCAGTGAGATGACTGGCATTATTCGAAGCGAACAGCAGGTGAGAGTTTTTATGAAAAGGCATGGATTAAGGTTTATCAAATGCGGGCACATCCCTGCAAAAGCGGATAATGACAAACAGCACCAATGGGTAGAAACGGAGCTGAAACCCGTTATAGAAGCTGCAAAGAAAGAACAGGTACATTTGTTTTTTTGCGATGCAGCACATTTTGTATTACAACCATTTCTTTGTTCGCTGTGGTGTGCTTTTCGTGTCTTTATAAAAGCATCTGCTGGCAGGAATCGCATCAATGTATTAGGTGCTGTAAATGCCATTACAAAACAAGTGGTTACCATTACCAATACCACTTATATTACATCAAGCACCCTTATTGATTTTCTAAAATTATTGAAGGAGAAATTTGCGGATAAACCTATTGCAATCGTACTTGATAATGCCCGGTATCAACATTGCTTTTTAGTAACAACTGTTGCAAAATCATTAGGTATTCATCTGCTTTTTCTACCGCCGTATTCACCCAATCTTAACATTATAGAACGGTTATGGAAATTTACAAAGAAGGAAATTTTATATGCAAAATATTATAACAACCCAAAACAATTCCACGAAGCCATTCAAAATTTCTTTCATGAAATCAACAAAATCTTCAGGAAGAACTCAAATCTTTACTTTCATTAAAGTTCCAATTCTTTGATAATAGAAAGTCACTAATTTATCCCTTGTGAAGTATAGTTCAAATTAAACATTGCCTTTTCAGGAGTTGATGAATGAATTTTCAATTGGATATTTAGAGAGGATACGGGACGAAGTTAATAAAATAGTTCCGGAGTCAGCAATGATTCCGGAAAAAATGAAAGGTTGGGTATCAATTGAAAAATGATTATGATAAATTAAGCAGGATCAAATAAAAAGAGTGAATTGTCAATTTAAATGTAAATATCGTGTATGACTATTTGTGAGATTTGTGATAATACGGTCGACAATAAATCTTATGTTGCCCGGGAGATGATGTATGGATATAGGGATAAATTTGAATATTTCGAATGTGGGAAATGTGGATGTCTGCAAATAAAAAATGTTCCGGAAAATCTTTCAAAATATTATCCTACAGATTACTATTCAATTAAGAAAATAGAGGAAAAGGGGGTATTAAAATCATTCCTTAAGCGCCAATTAGCAAACTATAGCTTTTACAATAAAGGTATTATCGGGAAAATGCTTACTATAAAATATGATTTGCCATTTGATCCAGAATGGTTTAGGTGTTCTAAAGTGTCGTTTGATTCTAAAATTTTGGATGTTGGGTGTGGTGCAGGTCATTTACTTTATTATTTACGATTGGTAGGTTTTTCAAATTGTACCGGTATCGATCCTTTCATCTCCGAAGACATTTTTTACAACAACGGGGTAACGATTCTTAAAAAAGAAATTAGAGACCATGATGATCAATTTGATTTTATTATGCTTCATCATTCATTTGAGCATATGAAAGAACCTTTGTCTGTACTCAAAGAGTTAATTCGTTTACTTAAACCCGATAGATACATTGTAATTAGAATTCCAATTGCCTCTTTCGCCTGGAGAAAATATGGTATCAACTGGATCCAACTTGATGCTCCGAGACACCTATTCCTGCATACGACCAAAAGTGTGCAAATATTAACTGAACAAGTCGGATTCAGAATTGCAGACATCGTATTTGAATCCACTGATTTTCAATTTTGGGGAAGTGAACAGTATGTAATGGACATACCTCTAAAAGATAGACTATCATATGCAGTGAATCCCAGAAAATCCATTTTCTCAAAGAAACAAATCAATTATTTTAAGGCCAAGGCTCATGAACTTAATGATAATGGTGAAGGTGACACCGTGTGCATATATCTATACAAACCCTGAAAATTTATATATTATTGGAAGTATTGTCTCGTTTCCTTTAATCATTATTGCTTATTAAGATTGAGTTAGGAAAAGTGATAATCGATCGAGGAAAAAGTATGAAGGAGTTTAACAAATTTAAAATAGCATATATCATAGTTGAAGCATGTTTAAATAATGATGGCTTTGTACATCCCGGAAACGATAAATTGACCTGGATGATTTACATATTATTTAAATTCACTAACCTATTCAAACCAACCAGTTGCGTATAGCAGTAATATATTCTATTGGAGTACAAGAAGGCCTGATCAAAGGTTTAAGAAAGCTCGGTCATGAGGTCATTCCATTATTTAATGGGTTAACCACCAATAAAATGATTTTAAAGCTAAGGTACCCTAAATACCGATTTGCTTTAAGAGAAATAGAAAATAGGTTTAACAACCAAATTGAAAAATTTGGCATATTAAATAAGAAAAAAAAAGTAGATGCAATCATATTTTTCAGAGGATATGCATTAACCAATAAAAGCAAGAAAATCATTCAGGAAACAAACGCAACTAAGATTTCATGGGCAACTGATTCATTTGAACGATTCACCGCTCAAAGAGAGCTTGCTGCATATATGGATAAGGTATTTGTTTGTGATGAATTAGATGCCGATAATAAGAAAAATCAATGGCTCCCGTTGGGTTTTGATGATGAATTATTCGCCTACCAAGAAAAAAAAGATATTGATCTTTTGTTATTAGGAGACATCTCACAGCCGCAATATAAAACGAGACTTGAGTATATTATTGAAGCCTCAGGATTAGGTAAAGAGGGAGTTAATATTACTTTTGCCGGATCAGGTTTGAATCAAAGGATCGTAAAAAAACTTCACGAAAATAAGGTAAAAACATATAGGCATCAGCCGTTTGAAAAATATGCTAAAATGATAAGCAGATCAAAAATTTGCGTGAATATTCAACAGGATGATGGGGGACGATCTATCAATCCATTATTTTTTGCAATTCCTGCCTGTGGCGGGATACAAATTACTGAAGAAAAAAATTATTTGGATAAATGGCTTAATCCAAATGTTGATTTTTTCCCAATTAGCATTAATTTGTTAAACAAAACCATAGTAACGTTTCTCGCCACACAAAAAAGGTTTGAAAAGATAAATGCAGAAAAAATCCGGGAATTTCATTCATATGTTTCCCGGGCAGCAACAATCTTAAATTAATACAAAAGAGTGCATAGAAGTAAGCGTTTTCCATCCTTTTTGATTATGTTTTTAATCATCCTGGTTGGCTACGTGGATAGATATACCGAACTCCAGTTATTTGTGAGAATTCTGGTGCCTGCACTTTTTGTTTTTGTCATGATCTATTTTTATAAACGAGGTAAAACCCGGTTAACAAGGGAAGTATACATTTATATGATCTTCGTTGGTTGGAGTTTTCTTGGGATATTGAATGTTGAATATTCTCTTCCAGAATTTATCCTTGTCTTCACCGTATTAATCGGGATTGTCCTATCTCTCATTATGATTATCATATTATCCGATTTCGTAGGCACTTCAAAATATATTCATATCGGTAT
>PKYU01000307.1 GCA_003132765.1 Chitinophagaceae bacterium
TAATACCCGATTCACCAGGTAAGGAAAGAACAGCATACGAAAAACAAAAACTCAGAAAAGGATATAAAAGAAGAGCAGCCATAGAACCAAAAATTGGCCATCTTAAACAAGACCACCGGTTGAGCCGTAATTTTTACAAAGGAATTAAAGGAGATAATAATAATGTAATGCTTGCAGCAGCAGCAATGAACTTCAAAAGAATGATGAATAAGTGGTCTCGCCATTGCGGGATATTTTTGTTCCGTTTTTTTCAAACACTTTTACACTTTATTAAAGCACAATATTCTCAAACCTTCAGCCCTTTAAATCTCAATTTGGTTTTTAAGGATTGACTAATTACTGATTTTATACTTTTCCGTTCAGGAAAAAAAACTAATAAACGTTAGTTTTGAATAAATATTTGTGGGAAATGGCCAAAATAATTCCGGGAAAAAGCGGCTCTAAAAAAGACGTGATCACCCTCAAAGCATCGAGGCTCTTTAAAGAGAAGGGATTTCCGGCAACTTCAATGCGGGATATTGCAGAAGCTATTGGGGTTGAAGCGCCAAGCCTTTACAACCATATTGAATCTAAGAATGGAATTCTGATCGATATCTGTTTTAGAATTGCACACCTTTTTACCAACAATTTAAGAGAGGTTGAATTAATCAATGAATCAAATTTATTCAAAATTAAAAGTATCATCCGCTTCCATATTTCCATGATGATAGAAGAATATGAAAGCGTATATATTTCTGATCATGAATGGAGGCATCTTCCTGAGCCATTTCTTGTTGATTATAAAACGAAGCGCCGTGGCTACCGTAACCGGTTAGCTGCCATTATACTCTAGGGTATTGATAAAAAAGAAATCTGGTCTTTGAACCCTCACGTTGCCGTGCTTACAATTCTATCAGCTATAGGCGGCCTGGAAGGATGGCAAAGATCCGGAAAAAAAATAGAGGAAAAACAAATAGAGGAAACTATGGTTAAAATATTAATCGGAGGATTGAAGTATAAACCAGGTTAATTCCTGCATTAGTGCAAAATTATTCCGGGAAAAAATCACTAAAATCAAAATTTAGATTGGCTATACATTTTCACAAATTAGCAGTTAAAGATATCCGGCAGGAAACGGACGATTGTGTTTCTATTTCTTTTGATATTCCGCCGGAATTAGAAAGTGAATTTATTTTCAGGCAAGGCCAGAATATTACTATTAAATCTACTTTATTGGGGGAAGAAATAAGACGCACCTATTCTATTTGCAGCAGCCCTCTGGAAAATGAATTAAGGATTGCGGTTAAAAAAGTTCCTGACGGCGCATTTTCCACTTTTGCCAATCAACAACTGAAAGAGGGAGATATCCTTGAAGTGCTTTCACCTGCAGGATCATTTTTTACCGAATTGAACGAAGCGAATAAAAAGAATTATGTTTTTTTTGCTGCAGGCAGTGGTATTACTCCTTTAATTTCAATTATCAAAACTATTCTCCTAATTGAGGCCGAAAGTAATGTTACACTAGTATTTCTTAACAAAACCGTTTCCTCCATAATATTTAAAGAGCAACTGGAAGCGCAGAAAGATAAACATCTACAGTGTTTCATGATCTACCATATTTTAAGCAGAGAAAAAACTGAGGCCGAAATAAGTTATGGAAGAATTGATGCTGATAAATGTAAGCAGCTTTCTGCTTTGATTGATTATAAGAAAGCAGACGAATTTTTTATTTGTGGACCGGAACAAATGATTTTTACTATAAAGAATTTTCTGGAATCCATCGGAATCACTAAAAATAAAATTCACTTTGAATTATTTACTACACCAAAAAGGGGAAATGNNGAAATATACAAATTGAAACAAAAACAATTAACACAAAAGATGAAGGAAGCAATATCACTGTAACGCTTGATGGGCGAAGTTTTAATTTTACACTTGATTATGACAGTAACTGTATTTTAGACGCTGCCTAGGCGCAAGGCGCTGATCTTCCCTATGCGTGCAAGGGCGGTGTATGTACTACCTGCAAAGCAAAACTTATAGAAGGAAAAGTAGATATGGAAGTGAATTATGGGCTGGAACCTGAAGAAGTGGAAGCAGGATTTATCCTAACCTGCCAGTCTCATCCAAGAAGCAATAAGGTTGTAGTTGATTTTGACGTAAAGTCATAGATTAAATGGTTTTATTTACTTCGAAATTGGCAACTATATACATCTTAGACCCGAAAGAAAGGTTATGAAATCCATAGTATGGTCTTCATGGCAGCCATGCCCAAATATTTTATAAAAAAAATATGGTGCAAGTAATCCTATAAATATTGCACTTAAAATTTGTTTCAGCCTGTGAAACATTTAAATCTTTCATTTTTGTTTAAAATTGAAATACCAATAACGAAAGAGATAAAAACGACGATAATACTGCCCAGAATAACTACAATAATCATTATTTAATAATCTTACCTCTTAATAAAGTTACACCGAGATGGGTAAGCGTTTTGCACTTAAATTTATTCTTTAATTTATGAATGTGGTTTTCTATTGTTCTGGGGCTTGCTCCCGTAATATTGGAAATATCAATAGTGGAATTACCATCTGCAACTAATTGCATTATAATAATCTCCTTTTCAGTTATTGTGGGCTTATTTGGCAGATGGGATTTTGTCAGCTTTCTTCTTTTTGGGGTTTTGTTTGGGATTACAAGATACAGATGCTTTTATTATATCACCAAGTGAACCAGAAATTATAAGTTCATTCTTTTATTTTTTAGTATTCATATACAAAATTAAGTGTGTTTATGCTTATTTATACTATACTACACCAAAGTAAAAATAAAAAGAGTTTCAAATTATTAAAATTTGAAACTCTATGGCTCTTTTGCTCCCCCTTCAGGACTTGAACCTGAGACCCTCTGATTAACAGATATTAAAATTGGATTCTATTTATTGGCACTGATTGATACTCAATATCAAATTAAATTAAAACAGATCTGTTTTTCTCATTCTTATCGCCTTTTTTCATCTTTTAGGAGAAAATCTGGCAAGGAATCTGGCAGGAAATAATCATCATCTAAACAGAAGTTCAATAGTTCCCATCGGTAGAAACATACGACCGCTATCGGGCAGTAGAATAAATCCAAATTTGGTATAAAAATCAATGGCTTCTTGATCAATAGGATCGACTATTACAGCCATGGATGCTACACTTGTTGCAGAAATATCAAAACTTCTTTTCAATGCATCCAAGAGAATTAAGGAACCCAACTTTTGATGTTGGAATTTCTTATCTATTGCCAAACGACCCAATAAAGTTACTGGCAAGTCCTTATACTTGGGAAGTTGTTTAATTATAGATTCTGGTAATTGGGATCGAGGGATTGAACCATTCGATAAGGTATAGTAACCTTTAATTTCCTTATCATCATCGGATAAAACAAAACAGATTGATATCTTTGCTTTAATATCCTGTTTGGCTTGTTTTTGAATATAGTTGTCCAGCATGACCTTACCACAAGTGAACTTTGCTTTTTCATGTGTGGTTGCAAGTAGTGTTGTTACATAAGTCATTTGGCTGCGACTTGCTTTAGATAACTCTTTGAAGCCTGAATTAAGGCTTTATTTGGTTTTGGAGGATTTACCAATGCTTCAAAAAATAGATCCTTATCTTTTTCAGATACTAATACTGAATTATGTCTTTCTATAATAACAATAGCAGCTTCTTGAGTGGTATTAATTACAAACTCTGATAATGATTTAAACCCTTTAATCCTTGCGGCTCTCTCAAAGAGATCTTTTTGGCTGCGGGGGAGTCGGGCATCAAATCTTGCTTGCGAAATTGTTTTCTTTTTTGTTTTTGTAGCACTCATAATTTTAATATTTTTGAACAAATGTACGGTTAATTCCCGTACAAACAAATATTCTATTCCTAAATTATGATTATAAAATCGAATCATTTGCATCATCCAAGGTATCTTGATCAAACATATCCAGGCAATGCATTTGGGTTGTTCTTGGGTCGCTATGATCCATATTTTCACAATTTTTAATGGATTTATATTGGCGCGTTTCAGGGTGTTTGTGTAAGCGTCCCTTGCCATGGATATATCCAAAGACATGGATAAATTTAATCTCTTTCCCACCTTTTTCAGTGTAGATTCCTGACCATGTGGGTTCTTCGTCACTTTTGTGAAAGTAACTTAAATAACTACACTTTTGTTTTAACGAGTCCTTGTTTTTTATAAAATTCAACTCCAAGCCTTCTCAGTAAGTTGTAGATCTGAGCTCTTTGGTATTTAACTCCGTACTTTGATTCAATCCACTCGGCAAGGAGTGGCCCTGTCCATTTAATAGCTTTATATCCATGATCTGAAGGGAGCTCTTTCAGCACCACAGTCTTTATTCTTTGCATTTTTTCTTTCGACAGCAATGATTTCCTTCCACGCCCCTTTCGATTCCTTAGCCCGTCTAATCCTTCGGCTTCGAACCGATGAACCCAGGTGGTAATTTGTTTAAAACTTATATGGTGTATTTCCGCCAGCTTTCTACTCGAATAGCCTAATGCTACCTGGTAAACAAGGTAGAGGCGTATGGCTACAACAAAAGATTCATTGCCTGACAGAAGTCTTTTTATTTCCTCTGGCCGGTAGCCTTTAACGGTTAATACTGGTATAGTCATTTTATTTTCTTAATGCGAGTACAAATTTATATATTTTATGTGTATTTTAATAATATACATTTATGTTTCCAACGTTTCTTTTACCCGCAGATTTTCCGTTAACTGCCTGCACCATTTCTTTAGTAGGCGAAAGCCTTCGAATTAAGGCGTCCTCCTCTCAGTCAAGTTCTATTTGTCCTGCATGTGGTTGCGCAAGTGATCGTAGGCACAGCAAATATATTCGCACCTTAGTTGATTTACCCACTTCAGGATATGATGTAAAGGTCTTAATACTATCTGGTAAATATTTTTGTGATAACGCTCAATGTTCCCGTAAGATATTTACCGAACGTTTTAAGCAGGAAATAAGTCCTTACTATCGACGGTTTAATCGGTGTAAAGAGCTACTGGGCAATTTTGCTCTTGAACTGGGCGGAAATAAGGGAGCTGCCATTAGTCGTTTAGTCAGATTGCGAGTAAGCCCTTCCACCATATTACGAATAATAAAAGGGCGACATCTATCGATACCAAATGTAACCTCTGGAATTATTGGTATCGATGATTGGGCATTTAAAAAGGGCAACACGTATGGAACTATTATTGTAGACCTGCATCAAAATAAAGTGATCGATCTTCTTGCGGACAGGGAATCAGAAACCATATGCCAGTGGCTTAAAGAACATCAAGAAGTCGAAGTCATATCCAGGGAATCGTGGTGGCCCCTATTCAAAAGGGGCCCAGGAAGGTGCTCCGCAGGCCATTCAGGTAGCTGACCGGTTTCACTTGTTGATGAATCTGGGGGATGTAACCAAAAAAATATTTCAATCTATGGGCAAAGAACTCAAGGAATTATTTACTCTTTACAATAAGGCTGATAAATTGATAGAGCCCTTATCAACGATAGAAGATCTTAGTTTGACGGAAGAAGAAACAGAAATCATACAGACGGAAACGATCAACACCAATATAGAACTTCAACTCCGATTTAATAAAGTAAAAGAGCTATTCAGCCAGGGATATACTATCAGAGCCATCTCCAGGAGTCTTCATATGCAAAGAGTCACCATTAGAAAATACATCGGTATGGATATTCTTCCTAAAAAAAAGGGTAGCAGATCTACTAATTTTGAATCGTTCCAGTTGTTCCTGTTGCATGAGAGCAATAGAGGAAAACTGTATACAGAACTTTATGCAGCTATTTTGAGTGAGGGTTTTAACGATGGGGACTCACGGTTCTGCGGCAATATGAATGAACTGCGAAAGAGCAATAAAATTATACCGGCATCACGTAAGGTAGATCCTGGAGCCATGAGAACCTGGTCACCACGAAACTTATCTATAATGATCCAGAAGGATAAGAATGAATTAAAAACCGAAGATCGAAAGTTTCCGGAACTATTATATGAGAATTATCCGGCAATAAAGGAAACAGAACAATTCATTCACCGTTTCAAACAATTGTTTCAAATCAAAGAAGAAGGCACATTAAGGACATGGTTGGAAGATGTGGAAAAATCCACATCAGTGATAAAACGCTTTGCTAAAGGCATACAATCCGACTTTCAAGTAGTTAATAATGCAGTGATAACAACATATAGTAACGAACAGGTCGAAGGACAGGTTAACAGATTAAAAAATATCAAAAGGCGAATGTATGGAAGAACTG
>PKYU01000223.1 GCA_003132765.1 Chitinophagaceae bacterium
ACGTGCCCGGGAGTATCAATTATATTGAATTTGTACAGCTTGGTTTCGGGTATTTTTACCCCCTGAATTGTCGGGAAATTCCAAAAGCATGTTGTAGCGGCAGAGGTAATAGTTATACCTCTTTCCTGTTCCTGGGCCATCCAGTCCATAGTCGCAGCACCATCATGCACTTCACCAATCTTATGATTTACGCCAGTGTAATATAGAATTCGTTCTGTAGTTGTGGTTTTTCCCGCATCAATATGAGCAGCAATACCAAAGTTTCTTTGAAATCTTAAGTCGGCCATGGCCTTTTATTTATTTAAATGTTTTATAATATTTTATTTCACTTTTTGGAGGCGCAAAGTTACGAATTTTATGGCTATAATAAAACTCTGTAATTGAATTATTAACAATGCAATCCACAAAAAAACCCTCCATAAAACAGAAGGGTCAGATATACATTTTATATACTTATGTTAGATTCTGAAATGCGCGAATGCCTTATTAGCATCTGCCATGCGGTGTGTATCTTCTTTCTTCTTAAAGGCCGCACCTTCCCCCTTGCTTGCTGCAACAATTTCATTGGCAAGTTTTTCAGCCATGCTTCTACCATTTCTGTCCCTGNNTCAGGTATCTGGAATGTAGCACCACCAATTCTACGGCTTTTCACCTCTACTCCGGGAGTAACATTTGCAAGCGCTTTTTTCCAAACTTCATAGCCATCTTCCCCAGAAATTTTTGTAACTTTTTCCAATGCCTCATAAAATATACTGTAGGCTCCGCTTTTCTTACCTTGCCACATTAAATTATTTACAAATCGGGTAACCAGTTTGTCCTGAAATTTAGGGTCTGGAGCTAAAGGAAGTTTTTTCGCCTGTGCTTTACGCATTTCTTTTATATAATTATAAAGTTTTTAAAACTATTTTACTTTTTATAGATTATTTTTTAGCCTTTTCTTTCTTAGTTCCGTATTTGGAGCGACTTTGTTTACGATCCTTTACACCCGCAGTATCAAGGCTTCCTCTCACTATGTGGTACCGAACGCCAGGTAGATCTTTAACCCTGCCTCCGCGAATAAGTACGATTGAGTGCTCCTGTAAATTATGTCCTTCACCAGGGATATAAGCAATAACCTCAATCTTATTGGTAAGCCTCACTTTCGCTACTTTACGAAGTGCAGAATTTGGCTTTTTTGGGGTGGTAGTATACACCCTGGTACAAACCCCACGGCGTTGAGGGCAACTGTCGAGAGCCCTTGATTTACTCTTCGCTCTAATAATCGTTCTTCCTTTTCTAACTAATTGTTGAATTGTAGGCATTACTTTTTACCCTTATTTTTTAGGACGGCAAAGGTACGCGGAGGATTATTAAATACCAAAATTATTTGATTCCTAAGAAAAGGAGGACCGGCAAGGCATTATGAAATAATATTATATTTTAACCATCCAATTATATATGTCATCCTGTTTGCCCTCCTTAATTGCACTCAACCTTTCTTTAATCCAAGGAGAAATTTTTGATTTCCCTACATCAAAATTCATGACAAAATCGTTGTACTTCAATTCCTTAACCAAGGATATGGTGGCCGCTGTGCCAGTTCCAAATACTTCTGATAAAGACTTATCGGTATATGCTGAAACAATTTCATCAATACTTAATTCCCTTTCTTCAACTTGCAACTTCATTTCTTTGAGTAATTGTATCGCACTATCTCTTGTTATACCAGCCAAAATGGTTCCTGAATCAAGGCCCGGAGTAATTGCCTTATTGCCAATAACAAAAAATATGTTCATAGTTCCGCATTCCTGCACATATTTGTGTTCCAGTGCATCCATCCAAAGTACCTGGTCATATCCTTTTCTTTTAGCCTCTGCGGTGGGATACATTGCAGCTCCGTAATTACCGGCATTTTTTGAATACCCTGCACCTCCTTTAACTGCTCTTACATATTTTTCTTCCACGTAAATGCGCATTGGAGCGCTGTAATAAGGTCCTGTCGGACTCAGGATAATCATAAATTTATATTTTCCTGAGGGTTTCACCCCAATCATTTCATCCGTAGCANNAATAAGGAATGATCCGGTTTGTTCGGCATCCAACTTGCATCAAGCCTGATAAGTTCTTTCATTCCTTCAATAAAAATTTCCCCAGTAATCGAAGGCATTTCCATTCTCTCTGCAGAAATATTGAATCGATTTAGGTTATCAAATGGTCTGAATATCTGCAAATTGCCCTGTTGATCTCTATAGGCTTTTATACCTTCGAATATGGATTGACCATAATGTAATGAAGACAAAGAAGGCGAAATAAACAATGGCTGGTATGGTTTTATTTCCACAGTCTTCCATTCACCACCTTCATAATCAACTTCAAGCATGTGGTCAGTAAAATATTTACCAAATGGTATTTCTTCAAGGGAAATGGATTGTAATTTGCTCTTTTCCACTCTTGTAATATTAAAATCAGCTGATGCAATCATATGATTAAATTTGCTGCAAAGAAACGAAAAAAAAGGAGGTAAATCGAAACATGAGTTTAGATAACATCGAACTGCCGGGGTTCTTATACCTGCTGTTATATAAGAAGAGCCTGGTAGATTTAGCGAACGGAAAGGTTAAGGCAACCAATAAAAATGAACCTGAAATAGATTATTTAGGTGGCAATGAAAAGAAAATAATTTTTATTGCCACTGATAATGAAAATAAATATCTGAATGATACATTAATGAATTTTCTGAATGAATTATTAAATGCATGTAAGTTGACGATGGCAGATATTGCTTTGGTGAATTTTCACCAAAAAAAAATAATATCCTACCAGGAATTAATAGTTGAGTTGAACGCCCAAAAAATAGTAGTATTTGGATTAACTGCAAATGACATTGCGTTGCCTCTCGGTATTTCATTTTTCCAGGTACAAAAATTTCAGCAGCAGGAATATTTAATGTGCCCTTCACTGGAAGAAATATGGTTGAATAGAGATTTAAAAAAACAATTATGGAATTGTTTTAAGGAGATTTTTGAAATTTAAAAGAAGAAATGAACACCCTCATCTTTGCAACCAACAATAAGAATAAGGTAATTGAAATTAGAAGCCTGCTGCCTGATAATTTTACAATTAAATCTCTCTCAGAAGCAGGTATTAACATTGATATTCCTGAGCCTTTTGAGACGCTGGAAGAAAATGCAATTGAAAAAGCTGAAGTTATTTTTAAACTTACGGGCACAGCAGGTTTTGCTGAAGATACAGGACTTGAGGTCGATGCCCTGAATGGAGAGCCCGGAGTAAGAAGTGCCAGGTATGCAGGAAATGAAAGATCATTTGAAAATAACATAGATAAATTACATAAAAACCTTAATCGGATAAAGGACCGTTCAGCGCGGTTCAGAACCGTCATTTGCTTAAGAGAAATGAAGAAACATAATATATTTGAAGGGGAATGCAAAGGTTCTATTTGTTCTGAAAGACACGGAAGTAGCGGATTTGGATACGACCCCATATTTGTTCCCGATGGTTCCTCAAAAACATTTGCACAAATGTCACTAAGCGAAAAGAATTTTTTTAGTCACCGCAAAAAAGCGATGGACAAATTGATAGCTTTTTTGAAACGTAATGAAAAGGCTTAAGTANNTTTTAATTAATTAAAAAATATTGGACGATCAAAGCAACCATATTTTCTCAGAAACAGACTTGATAAAGGGTTGCATTGAGGGAAACCGGCAAATGCAAGAACTATTATACAAGAAATTTTCACCGAAAATGTATGGTGTATGCCTAAGATATTCAGGGAATGAAAACGACGCCGGCGATTTATTACAGGAGGGCTTTATTAAAATTTTTAAGAACCTTCATAAGTTCAGAGGCGAAGGATCTTTTGAAGGGTGGATCAGANNGTATTTCAGGAAGAGAATTAAAATGCATAATCTCGCGGACATTCATGAATATGAAATTGAAGATACTGACCTGGGATCTTTGGATTTGCTGGCCGAAAAAGATATTCTTCATTTAGTGAATGAACTATCACCCGGTTATAAAACGGTCTTTAATCTCCATGTGATTGAAGGGTATTCTCATAAAGAAATTGCAGAAATGCTGGATATCACAGAAGGTACCAGTAAATNNCAAGGGCGAAGGCAGTATTGAAAAAAAATCTTGAAGAAAGAATTAATTCAAAAAATAATGATCGTACAAATTATTAATCAATTTTATGCAGGATTTTAAAAAACGATTATATGATTTTGAAGAAGGGCCACCAGAAAGTGTTTGGGAAGATATTAATAAAAAGATAAACGAGGAGGAAAAAAAGGTTGTGCCTTTTAACCAATTCAGTAAAAAGTCTAAACTTTATTTTTATTTTTTCACTGCGGCTGCTTCATTAGTGATCATTTTTGCCGGCACATTTTTATTCAATAAATCCCGGGAAAATGGAAAAGAAAATACCGGGACCTCACAAATAGAAAACTCAGAAAATACATACGAGGCAAACAAGGATTCAATTGATCAGAATTATAAAATGCTGGAAAATATTATCAATGCAAAAAAAGATAAGAATCTCCTTGCTTATATGCTCGAAAAGTCATTTCAAAATGGCAAAAAGAAATATATTACGATCGCCGGACCTGAAGGCCAACCAGTAAAAATTTCCCCCAAAGTTGCCACGCTGATTGAATCAGCTGACAAAGAATTTCCCCCCAAACCAGTCTGGAATGATAAAATCGAGAAGTGGAAACAGATAATGCTTAACAGTACCATTTCTCCTACCTCTACCGATTTGCTGGATATTATAGCTCTTTCATCTCCAATCAACAATAATGAATAATATAGCCTTAAACCATGGCCAGAATAAAACTCGAGTTACCACAACAAATTATTGCAAGTTTCCGGATACCGGTAAGAATAACTGACATCAATTATGGTAATCATCTGGGCAACGATTCCCTCGTAGGAATAATCCATGAAGCCCGCATGCAGTTTTTGCAAAATTATGGCTTCACAGAAATGAATGTAATGAATACTTCACTTATTATGAATGAATTGGTTGTCACATTTAAGAATGAAGCATTTTATAAGGAATTTCTTGAAGTGGACATTTTTGTTGGTGAAATAGCCAGGGTAGGTTTCGAGCTTTATTATTCTCTTTC
Organism: Chitinophagaceae bacterium; assembly: GCA_003132765.1. Taxonomy (GTDB): domain Bacteria; phylum Bacteroidota; class Bacteroidia; order Chitinophagales; family Chitinophagaceae; genus Ginsengibacter. The sequence continues at coordinate 5,124 of PKYU01000223.1, forward strand.
GGCAGTCAGACAGCAAAAACCGATTCTCATTGCCCTTGCGAAAACCGGATTAGTATGCTTTAATTATTCAGAAAAAAAAGTGGAATCAATTCCCGAAGAATTAAAATCAATTCTTTTGATAAAGAAATAACAATCAGAAATTACCTGCACCATATCTTCCAGCTTTCTTCGGCTTGAATGGTAAGCATATCTCCTCCATTTTTGATCCTGGCTCCTCTCTCTTCTGCTTTCGAGAGAAATAAAGTCTTCGCCGGATTATAAATCAAATCAAAAAAATAATGTCTTTCAGAAATATATTGATATGGTATTTTAGGGTAATCCTCTATGTTAGGGAACATCCCGACAGGTGTGGTATTGATCACAATTGAATATTCCTCCATAATAGATTTGGAAAGCCCTTCATAATTTATCATTCCGGGTAATTCTCTTTTACTACTGCTTACAAACTTATATTTAATTCCTGATTTTTTCAGGAGGTACGCAACAGCCTTGGAGGAGCCGCCCGTGCCAAGTATAAGCGCATTTGTATGGCAGGATTCCAGTCCACGCAGAAATGATTTTTCAAAACCGGTTAAGTCTGTATTGAAGCCTTCCCATTTACCATTAACTATTTTAATGCAATTGCATGCATTTATTTCAAGGCATTCCGGTGAAACAGAATCTAAAAACTTTATGATCTGAGATTTGTAAGGTATAGTAACATTTAATCCGGAAATAAGTGGATTTTTCTTCAACTCCGGAATTTCTTTATCTAAATCCTTTACCTCAAAATTGAGGTAATCGCTATCTGTAATATTTTCTTTTTGAAATTTTTCTAAGAAGTATTTCCTGGAAAATGAATGGCTTAATGGGTTCCCTATCAATCCATAAATTTTCATCAGGCATTTTCTTTATTCAGATACAAATGAAAGGTATCGCCCCTCAAGCCAATCCTCATAGCTTCCAATGAAATGATTTCTGATGGGGCTATATTTCCCAGGTTTACATTGCAGTCAATCAATTCAAGAAAATAAAGTTGCTGCGCTTTCTGCGGGGCCTCCCATATAATTTTTTGTTGTGGGATCTGGGTCAAAATTTCCTGTACAAGTCCTTCTCTTACTTCGCCTGTACCCCTGTATATACCTACATTTCCTGCTTCACGGGCTTCTGCAATAACATATGAAGCCCCTGCTTCCAGTTCCGCTTTCATCAATTCGATCCATTTGTAAGGTGGAATGATGTGTGCGGCATCCTTACTTCCAACCTCGCTTAGTACAGCNNTTCTGCATGTGGTATACTGATGGAGCCATCACTGACTTCTATATATTTAATATTAAATTCCTTACAAATATTTATATAATCATTAAACTGGTTTCTGATTATGAAAGCTTCGAAAAGTGTCCCTCCAAAATAGACAGGAATATCAAAAGACTGATATAAATCAATTTTAGCCCTAAGGTTTGGAGTTACAAAAGCAGTTCCAAAACCCAGCTTAATAATATCAATATGAGGATGAGCAGCGCTCAAAAAATTTTTGGCTTCCTCAAGGCTTAAACCTTTATCCATGACCATCGTTAATCCATATTGCCGCGGTTTTGGAACTCTTTCAGGAATTTGAGAAAGATTAAAATTCATACATTATTTTTTTGAGCAGCGGCAAAGATACTTGTGTAAGATCAATAATTCAAAACAAGAACTATTTGTCCTTTGTTTTGTTTCCCGACGGCATTTTTTTGTAAGATGCAATTATTCCAACAATTGACTGATGCTGCAGCAGAGATGGATCTAATTCTACAAATTGCTTAATTATACCTGGCGCCTTTTGCATAGCTAATTCAAGCTGAAGGAGACCTTCCTTGGATTTTCCCAGAGCAAATAATACAGCAGATTTATAATAGGTAAAAATCGGTTTATGAGTAGTATTTTTTTGAGCATTGTAAATCTGCTCAAGCGCTTCTTCATAATATTCTGCATCATATAGACATCTAATTAACTCCTTCCATCCTTTGGCATTTTTTGGGCGGGATTTTATAAAATGGGAAAAATGAATTACTGCATCTTTGATTCTGTCGAGCTGAACATAACATTTTGCCAGGGCAAAATGAAAATCGGGCTGTGATTTATTAATTCTCAATGCGTTTTCAAGATTCTTTATCGCGCTATCCCAATAACCCTCGCTCATGTATGTCCCTGCAATTTTATAATATAAATTACCCTCTGTAGAATTTAGATGGGAAGCTTTCCTGTAATGGAACCTGGCCTGAGCATAATTCTTCAATTTTTCATAACAGTGACCCAGTGCTTCATAAATTACTTCCTCAGGCATGGAGAGCTCCAGTACTTTTTGCAGCACTTCAATTGCCTCACGGTACTTATGCAAGCGCAAGTAAGCATCCCCTAAGTTTCTATAGGCATAATCAAATTTTTCATCAATAGCTATTGCATATTGGTATGCATCAATAGATTTCTCATATAATTTTAACCCCTGATAGGCAGCACCCAGGTTAAACCAGGCAAGTTGGGTATAAGGGTACTCGTCAATAATTTTTTTGTGCAATTTTATGCTTTCTTCATTCCTGCCTGTATAATCAGTCCAAAAACAAATTTTATAAAGAGCCTCTTCATTGGTAGGATCCTGTTCAAGTATAAGTTTAAGGCAATTAAATACTTTATCAAATTCTTCATAATCATCATACACATCTGCAAGCTCAAAAAGTAATTCCACCTTTTCCTCTCCTTCAAAAATATGAACGGCTTCTTCTAATAATNNCTTTAAAATGAAAAGATTAATATCATTACTATCTAATAATTCTGCTTTAGATAATATGGAAAGCGCCTCCCTATAACGCCGGGTTGCTATTAGCAGGTCTGCTTTTTTAATAAGTAAGTTTGAAGAATATGGAAATTGTTCTACCGCATAATTAACCGCCTCCAAAGCAGCAGCCAAATCATCTGTCTCATCGAAGTAATCAATTAATCGTTCAAAAGATTCTTCTTCAATAAAATTAAATTTCTTACCACTTTTGAAATTATTATATTGTATCAACAGGTCCTTAATTTCCTCCCTATTTTGCTTAAATGGATTCTCTTTCATATTGCAGTACAAATTACAGGTTTTTTCAAAATATGCATACAATTTCNNTGAATTTTTAGGAAAGATTTCGTATTTCAACTATTTTGTTGTAGCTTTGTTAAGATTAAAGTAATTTTTTCAAATGGATAACTATTCAAAAGTAGTTTTTGGCCTATTGTTTTTTTGTGGAATATTTTATTTCGCTAATGCCGACAGAGGTGGTTTTGTGAAGAAAAATAAGACGCGATTAAATATTGTTACCCAGGGAACTCTTAAAAATTCTATTGCCTTCAATCTGAAGTCAGATATTTCTTATAGAGGAAGTTTTTTCCTAAATAGACAGATTATTGGAAATAGTTCTATAAGTGATGCTTACGTTTCTTATAAGAAAGGTAACACAATTTATATTCTTCCTTATAAGCAGCGAATAGCCATTCCTGAATACTCCCGTAAAGACGGATATAAACTTATTATAAGGTCAAAACAATAATTTAACTAATTAGATTTATATGAAGCCTGCATATTTGCGGGCTTTTTTATTATGGGCTATGCGAGGAAAATTCAACTTTTCAGAAGAAAATAATATTGGTTTGCCAGAATTTCGTAATGCCTAAACAAAATCCTTTTTGTACAGATAAATATTATCAAGTCAAATTGAAAGTGGCTGAAAGAAGCTTATTTCTTTTTTGCTTCCTCGTAGGTTAGTACCCGATAGCCGGATTTGGGAATTTCAAATAATGACTCATGAACATCTGCATAATTAATACTGGCCAAAGTAAATTTAAACTTCATCTTTCCAGTTTGCATTTCATACTGTACTGCAAGACCAGGTAATGTCCGAAACTGGTAATCATAATCCTTATTCGCAATATTGATATCAGGGGTGTAATAAACGATGAAGGAGGTACCATCTTTTAGTTTTGCCATTGCTTTGTAGCAATTAAATCCCGCTATGATAGCAGTATCACTAGTCTTTTCAAAGGTTATCCCATTATACTTTTGATTATTTTTTTCCCAATCCTTCGGTGTGAGCGTAATCATTAATTTCTGGTCGCTATAATCTTTTAAAATTACTCCTTCTCCGGTGGAGGCATTATGGATAGTAGCTTCCCTGCCCAGGCCACTGATCATTTCAGTGCGGCTTTTGGCTCCATTCAGGTAAACTGTCGTCGNNATCAGCCATTCCCGGTTGGGCATTACCTGTCTCCACTGAAATATTATAAATGAGGGTACCTTCGGTAATATTTTTTTGACCTGAAGAAACCAATGATTGCAACAGGACCGAAAAAATAAATATAAAATGATTCAACTTCATGGATTCGTATAAATATTAATACACTATTTTTCAAATAAGACTTCATTCCGTGTGAATTAGTTGCAGACCTTTGAGAAAGCGATTATTTTTTACCAGTTCTTTTCTGCTTCATAGTCTGTAATTTCTTATTAGTCTCCTGCATAGCAGTAACCTTTTCCTGCCACTTGCTTTGGGTAACAGGTCTTTTCTTATTTTCCTGTAACCTCGCCAGAATTTTTTCGTGATCAATAATATACTTCTGAATTACAAACTGGATCAGAAGGGTAATAGCATTTGAAACTGTGTAATACCAGGTAAGGGCTGATGGGAGCCGATTAAATACTCCTAAAAGAACAACAGGAAATATAAAAGGAAGGTATTTCATCACTGGGTTACTATTATCCTGCATATTGCTCATGCCATATAATGAAATGAGCAGACTTGTGATAACAGCAAAAATCGTGAATAGGCTTACATGATTTCCATAAAAGGGTATGGAAAAAGGTAGATTATAAATTGAATCATAAGTGGATAAATCCTTAGCCCACCAAAAACCTTGACCCCGCAAGGTAATATTGGAATTGAAGAAATTGTAAAGCGCAAAAAAGATAGGTATCTGTAATACTGCAGGAATACAACCACCTAATGGATTAACCCCCGCACTACGATATAATTTCATTTGCTCCATACCATAAGCCTGCTTATCATCACCCAATTTAGCCTTTAAAGCATCTGTTTCCGGCTTCAGTAATTTCATCTTGGCGCCACTCAGGTAACTTTGATAGGTAAGGGGAGAAATTAATAACCTGATTACGATTGTCAACAGCGCGATAATAAGACCGAAGCTGGCAATTTTACCGGTCAAATAATTAAAAACCGGCATAACGAACCCCCTGTTAATATATTTTACAAATGCAAAAATTCCACTTCCCAATGGTACTAAATTATACATCTCATTTCCATAAGACTTAAGTATCTTATAATCACCAGGTCCGTAAAAAAGCTGCAAAGGAATTTCCACATCCTGACCTTCAGGCACGTTCAGACGAAGATTTGCAGTAAGCATTGCAATCACATGCAAAGAGGTATCTGATGGTACTTTCCAACTCAACTCAGCATTTTCAAACTTATTCTTAGCTACAATGGAACTCGCAAAAAACTGCTGTTTTAATGCAACCCAATCCACCGGCTTATCAAGTTTTTTATCATCGGATTTTCCTGTTGCGAGGTGCTCAAAATCGTAATCGCCATTCTCAACAAAGGATACATGCGATTGTTGCGTTTCCCATTCAATGTCCCTTTCCTGCTCATCAGCTTTGGACTGCCAGGTCAGATTCAACTTATTTTGGTTTACTAATTTATCGGCGCCATCCATTTTTATATTAAAACTGATCATATAATCATCAGGGCTTAATATATATTGATGTTCAATTTTCTGCCCATTTTTTGAAACAAGGCTAAAACTGATCGTTTGTTTCCCGTCAGCTGCAGTTACCGGCTTTGATGGTGTAAAAAGTAAGTCTGAAGTTTGGGCTGTTTCATTGTCGCCGGTGTTTATTGGATAAGATATATTGCTAAATTGACCGTCGAGTAAAATGAGTGACTTACCGTTAAAAGTTTTGAAATCTTTGAGTTCCACTTTCAGTGGTTGCCCGCCTTTATTGGTAAAGGTGATTTTGAGCACTTTATTTTCAAGTGTAACCAATTCCACTTTACCGGTAGAATCCTGAATTATGGATTGTAATGCTGTGTCTTGCCTGGTTGCTGCAGTATTAGTCTTATTTGCAGTGTTTAAAGTAGTATCAGTTTTGGGTTTCAACCTGTTGAGTGAATCCTGGATGTGCTGTTGTTGTTTTTCGAAAGCCTGTTTGCCCTGGCTGGAATAATAAAAATATCCAAAAAATAAAAGCGCAAATATAACAAATCCAATAACCGAATTTTTATCCATCCCCATATTTAAAAATTAGGTGGCAAATGTACGCAAACTTTACAGTTTCATTGACCCGAACATTACCCCCGATATCATATATAACAATAATGCCCCCGAAATGAGGGCATTATTGAAGATGATTGTAAAATTATTTCTTAGCCGGTGCTGACTCAGCTTTAGCTTCAGGTGCTCCTTTACCCTTTGGTTCAGGCGCAGCTTTCCCTTTCGGATCAGCAGCCACCTTTGCATCTCCAGGCGTTTCCACTTTGCCAGGAGCCGCTTCTTCCTGTTTGAGCTGACGTGTCACGGCAACAGAGGCAATAGGAATTCTTGGTGAATTCAAAACTTCCATATTTTCAACTTTTACATCCTGAACTCTGACATTTTCGTTTAATTTCAGCTCTGTGAGATCTACTTCAATATGCTCCATTAAATGCTCAGGTAAGGCCTTCACTTTTAAAGCTTTCATTTTTACGGCCAATTTTCCGCCTTCTTTTACACCGGCCGGAATTCCGGTAAATTTAAGAGGAATAGATACGGAAACCTTTTTGTTACCTACCAGTTCCAGGAAATCCACATGAATCAATTTGTCGCTTACCTTATCAAATTGCATATCCTTCAATACACATTTGTAAGAACCGCCATTAACATTAATTTCCGCCAGCATAAAATCGGGTGTGTAGATAATGCTTTTAAAAGCAGTTACCGGAGCAGAAAAATTGATTTCTTTTGCACCTCCGTAAATTACACCTGGCACTTTTTCCTCAGAGCGAAGTTGGCGGGTGGCTGTTTTGCCAAAATCGGTCCTGATTTGTCCTTCGATAGTAATTGTTTTCATTATAATAAATTTTTGAGGCGCAAAGGTAAGAAATAAATTGGGAAATGAGTATAGCTGAAGATGATGTATACACATCTATTTAAACCTCATTCTAAAGAAGCTTCGCCTTATCCTTTTTAAGCATTTTACTCCTTAGAAACAAGCTGTTAATGCTCTTATTTTCGTATGCATTACGTATAGCTACAGCAAAGAGATCAGCGACTGAAACTACTTTAATTTTTTCAATACTTCGTTTCAGTGGAATTGTGTCACAAACTACCAATTCTTCCAACGAACTTCTTTCAATATTCTCATAGGCATTACCACTCAATACTGGATGAGTACAAAATGCCCTTACACTCCGGGCACCCTTTTCCCTAAGCAGGTCCGCAGCTTTTGCGAGCGTTCCGCCTGTATCACAAATGTCATCCATGAGAATAATATCCCTGTCGGCAACTTCCCCTATTACCACCATACTGGCAATTTCGTTTGCTCTCTTTCGGTGTTTATCACATATCACCATGTCCACTTCAAAATAACTGGCTATTTCACGTATGCGATTCGCGCTTCCTACATCCGGTGCGGCCAGGGTGAGATTTTCAAGATTAAGATCTTCGATATAAGGAATAAAAATCGCAGAAGAATCAAGGTGATCAACCGGGATATCAAAATAACCCTGTATTTGGGGGGCATGTAGGTCCATGGTGATGACCCTGTCGGCACCGGCGGCCGTAAGCATATTGGCAACCAATTTTGATCCGATAGCTACTCTTGGCTTATCTTTCCGGTCCTGGCGGGCATATCCGTAATAAGGAATTACAGCGATTACTTTATAGGCTGAGGCCCGTTTTGCAGCATCAATCATTAAGAGCAATTCCATCAGGTTGTCGGTAGGCGAAAAGGTGCTTTGCACCAAAAAAACAAATTGTCCCCTTATGCTTTCCTTGAATTCCACTCCTATTTCTCCATCGCTGAATTTTTGTATATTGATCTTCCCAAGCGGATCCCCGAATTTAATGGCAATCTGCCTTGCCAGGTATTGGGAACCTNNAAAAAATTTTTACATTGGGATGCATCTTAATATTATGATTGAATGCAAATATTTGAAAAAGCGAAATTATAATTTATATTGGTTGCAATAAATTCTAAATAATGGAAAGTACTAACAAGTCATCCACTTCAATAAAAAACTGGCCAATAGACGACCGCCTCCGTGAAAAATTATTGTTGAAGGGAAGAGAGAGTTTGAGTGACTCTAAGTTGATCGCGATACTCATAAATTC
>PKYU01000193.1 GCA_003132765.1 Chitinophagaceae bacterium
TGGCTAATACTCCCTACTGTAAAGCGTATTCGGGACTTACACCCTATAGCTGATACACATGCCTGGCACACATAAAAAAACCGTCCCACTTTCAGGAGACGGTCAATGTTTTTCAAAATCCCTAAATAGATTTTTTATCCTAATGCTACTCTTTTGAATTCTGTGACTTTTAATTGTGGGTCAACAGTTTTCAGATAATCAGCAACGGATTTATTGCCATCTTTAACAAACGATTGGGCAAGCAAAGTACTTTCTTTAAAAAATTTATTGATTTTACCCATTGCAATTTTTTCAGCCATTTCTGCTGGTTTGCCTTCTGCCTTCACTTGTTCAATGGCAATATTCTTTTCACGTGTAATAGTTTCAGCAGGCACTGAATCCTGGTCTATTGCTATAGGATTCATTGCAGCAATTTGCATCGCAATATCTTTCCCTGCTTCCTCTGCTTCTTTATTTAAACCAACAAGTACCCCCATTCTGTAAGAACCATGAATATATGCCGCCACGTAGGGCGCCTCAACTATTTCAAATCTTGAAACGCTAATTTTTTCACCAATTTTTGCAACCTGCTCATTTAACTTCTCGGCAATTGACTCGTTTCCAATTTTAAGGCTGGTTAACTCTTCGACACTTTTTACACTATTTCCAACTGCAGCATCCATAATAGATTGTGCAAACTGAATGTATTCGGCATTTTTACTTACAAAATCGGTTTCACAACTAACATTGATGATATACCCGGTTTTATGGTCTTTAGAAGTCTGTGCAATAACGACACCTTCTTTTGCTTCGCGGTCTCCGCGAAGTGCGGCTACCTTTTGGCCTTTCTTTCTTAAGAAGTCTATAGCAGCCTCAAAATCACCATTTGATTCTGTTAGTGCCTTCCTGCAATCCATCATTCCAGCACCCGTCTGCTGGCGTAATTTATTTATATCTGCCACTGTTATTGTCATTGTGTTCATAAATCAAAATATTTTTTTAATGAAACTTAAAATTAATTTAATCTCAGATTCACGGAAAACTCCCGGAAATCTGTGAATTTTCAAATTGGAAAAAAATAAGCTGTTATAAAATAAGCCAATAAGTTACCTGCGTCCACCTGGTCCGCCGGTCCTGCTGCCACCAGCACCTGTTCCAGAAACACGGCGTTTTTGAGGTCCTGCTGGTCCACGTACTTTACCCCCTGCAGGAGTGCTTCCCCTACGGCGATCTTTTTCTTCGTCGCGGCCAAGATCAAATTTTATTGAATCTGGAGACCGGTCTTCTGGATTTTCTTCTGCTTCTTCATCTTTTTCTGCCTGTCTCTCAGTAAGACCTTCTGCGATAGCAGCAATAATATAATTTGTTATAATAGCAATTGATTTAGTTGCATCATCGTTAGAAGGGATTGCAAATTCAACCTTATTAGGATCACAGTTAGTATCTACCATTCCAAAAGTGGTTATGTTCAATCTTCTTGCTTCTGCAAGAGCGATATGTTCATGTCCAATATCCACCATAAATAAGGCTGCAGGAATACGGCTTATTTGTGCAATACCGCCTAACACTTTCTCCATTTTATCCCTGTCGCGGGTAAGCGTGAGGCGTTCTTTTTTCGTAATACTGTCCAGTGTGCCATCATTAAGCATTTTCTCGATACTCTGCATTTTCTTTACACTCTTACGAACTGTATTAAAATTGGTAAGCATTCCACCAAGCCACCGTTCTGTAACAAAGGGCATATTCACCCTTTTTGCTGCTTCAGTCACTATTTCTTTTGCCTGCTTCTTGGTGGCAACAAACATAATTTTTTTGCCGCTTTTCGCAATTGATTTTAATGCCGCGGCAGCTTCCTGCATCCCTTCAACTGTTTTGTTGAGGTCTATGATGTGAATACCTTTCTTCTCAGCAAAAATGTAAGGCAACATTTTAGGGTTCCACTTCTTTTTTAGGTGACCGAAGTGAACACCTGCCTCTAAAAGCTGCTGTTGTAAAGAAGTATTATTTTCCATTTATTTATTATTAAGTTGTTTTTAAAATTGCGATAAGAATCTGGAAGCAAGCATCAAGTATTGTCCAGTGAACGAGGCGATTGCTACTTGCTACTAACTTCTTGCTACCGATCCTATCTCTTACTGAACTGGAAGCTTTTTCTGGCTTTCTTTTTCCCGGGTTTCTTCCTTTCAACGGTTCGGGAATCCCTGGTCAGCAATCCTGCTAATTTTAATGCAGGCTTATACTCCGGGTTTACCTGTAATAGCGCTCTTGCAATTCCAAGTTTAACTGCCTCAGCCTGGCCTTTAACTCCACCACCTGTTGCATTAACTACTACATCAAATTTATCAGCAGCCTGAATACTCTTGAATGGAGATTCAATCTGGTTCTGCAGGTAAACGAGAGGGAAATAGGTTTTATAATCTTTCCCGTTGATAGTTATATTACCATCTCCTTTGGAAAGGAAAACCCTTGTTACAGCTTCTTTTCTGCGACCCACTGCATTTTTTTGTTTTTCCATTATTTTTAATTAGAAAGTTAAGTTTTGTGGTTTTTGAGCAGTATGCGGGTGTTCAGAACCAACATACACATATAATTTTTTATACATCTTTCTCCCCAAGCGGTTCTTAGGCAGCATTCCTTTTACTGCTCTTTCAATAATAGCATCGGGCCTGCGCTTTTGGAGTTCCCCGGCAGATTCCTCTTTTTTCCCCCCGGGATAACCACTGAAATTAATGTACTTCTTGTCTTCCAGTTTGTTACCTGTAAACTTAACTTTATCACAGTTAGTTACAATAATAAAATCCCCACAATCAACATGAGGTGTATAATAAGGTTTGTTCTTCCCACGGAGAACGGACGCTATCTTAGCGCACATACGACCGACGGTTTGATTAGTGCCGTCAACAACGTACCAGTTACGTTGTACGGTAGCCTCGTTCGCATGCTTAGTGGTGAAATGTAAATGACTCATTTTCGTTTTTTATTTTTATTTCATGATTTTTATTGAACATGAAATTGATATAATTAAATTACCGCTATCCCGGCAATATTTTTAAGGAGTGCAAAGGTATGGTGAAACAAGTTAAATTTGTTCCCAAATATTGATATTTTTTTAAAGCACCTGCATAACTTATTGATTACCTATAAAAAATTTGACAAAAATTAATAATAGCTACCCCTCTTCTTTGTACTTGCCATTCAAAAATTTTCAGGAATTAGATAAATTGTAATATTTGAGATGAAAGTCTATAAGAAAGTGTACCAAACATGAATTAGGTAATTTGAAACAGGAATCCTATAAATTTCCGTGGGGATTTTTATGTAAGAATTCAATTACCTATATATTTGCATAAATTTTTACCGAATGAATGAAACAAAGTCTTCATCTGCTAATTGGATTTACTTTATTCTTTCCGCTATAGGAATTATTTTAATGTTGGTTTATGTCCGGGAATTTTTCTGGATGTCGCTACCTTTTGTGGTTACTTTTTTTGCAAAAGCTCTTAAAATAATGTAAGCATTTCCTTTTGGAATTCCCGCCTTTTTATTTCAATACCTCATTCAGTTTATTTTTCAAATCATCTCCTCTTAAAGAAGTACCTATTATTTTACCCCGGGGATCGATCAGTACATTAAAAGGGATCGCTTCTACATTATAGAGTGCCGCTGCAGCACTATTCCAAAATTTCAGGTCGCTAACTTGTTTCCAAACGAGGCCATCATTTTTAATTGCTTCAACCCAGTCTTTCTTTTCTTTGTCAAGGGAAACGCCCAGTATCGTAAAATTTTTGTCTTTAAATTCTTTGTAGGCAGCAACTACATTTGGATTTTCTTCTCTGCATGGTCCGCACCAGCTTGCCCAGAAATCAACCAAAACATATTTGCCGCGCAAGGAACTCAATGTAAATGATTTTCCATCAACATCTGGCAACGTAAAGTCAGGCGCTATCTGACCTGCCGATATCTGGTTTGACTGCGTTTGCTGCTGTGGCTGGCTTTTAGCAGTGGTATATTCCTGGAATTGTTTGGCTACCTCAGCTATGGCAGTATTTTTAGGAAATTTCGCTGTCAACCTGGTAATCAAATTTTTCACTGTATCTATGCCAACTTCCTGGGTATAGCTTAGAGCAAATATGGCGACAATGGGACTTTTAGTTGTATCAACATATTTAACAAGGAAATTCTTATACAAGTTATCTGTATTGCTAAATTCATTTTCAGCGATAGAGGTAAGGCTATCTGAGTTTTGTTGTTTCATTTCCTGCACCTTGCGGTCTTCGCTAATAAGTGCAGAATGTAAGGAATCTATTAAAACAATAAATTTTGTCAGAGAAACATTGGCAGGCGTATTAAATCTTGCAGATTGAAGCGTAGAATCGTTTACATCTGCCTTGAATTGAATATTTGGTTCGTCATTTATGAATATATAGCCGGGACTTTTTTCAAACCTTAGCCTGAATAATCCTTCCTCAGGCGACTTTGCTTTTACAACAAAATTACCATGGTTCAATTGTGTTGTATCCAGTATTTTCGGTGCCTGCTGGTTAAAAGAAATTTCTTCGAGGTAGACTTTCTGATCTTGTGCACCACTTAAGTCTCCATTTACCGTGAATTGCCCGTTTATTCCGCTGTTGTTGCAGGATAGAAAAATGAATGCAATACTTATAACAAATATTTTTTTCATAGCGTTTGCAATTATTAATTTAATTTTTGATTTAGAATTTGATTTACTGTCTTCATATCTGCTTTTCCTTTGCTGATTTTTTTGACCTCTCCTGAAAATAAGCCAATCAGGCTTTTCCTGCCTTTTTTATATTCCTGAACCTTGTCTGGCATTTTGGAAAGTACTTCATCAACCCATGCGTGTATGGAATCATCATTTTTTTCCAATATTACATTTAATTCTTCAGCAATTTTTATAGGTTCTTTTTCAGGGAACTTCAGCAAAGCAGGGAAAATTTTTGTGGCCGCCATACCAAAGCTTACACTTCCATTCTCAACTATTTCTATAAGTCTTGCAAATGTTTCCGGACTAATTGGCAATTCTTCAATTGAAATGTTGCTTTCATTTATATAAGACTTAACTGGTCCTATAACCCAGTTAGCAACGGCTTTATAATTCGCCATATGTTTAATGATACTCTGAAAAAAAGACGCAGTTTCCCTGTCATCGCATAATACTCGGGCATCAGTCAGCGGTAAATTGTACTGTTCTGTAAATTTTTTTTCAAGGGCCGCAGGCAGCTCAGGTAGTGATTTTTTTATGGTTTCTATTTTCTCTTCAGAAATAAGAAATGGAGTAAGATCAGGCTCCGGAAAATACCGGTAATCATTAGCTTCTTCCTTATCTCTCAATGAAAAAGTTGTCCCATTTGAAGCATCAAAACTCCTGGTTTGCTGAATTACTTTTTCGCCATTTTCAAGAATGCTGGTAAGCCGATTTATTTCAAAATCTATAGCCTTTTTCACATTTCTTATTGAATTGAGATTTTTCACTTCCACTTTTATTCCAAGGGGGTTTTCGCCCCGCAATCTTACCGAAATATTGGCATCGCATCGCATGCTTCCTTCCTCCATATTTCCATCANNCTGATTTCTGTCACATATGCGAAGGCTTCCTCGGAAGTATGCATATCCGGTTCTGATACAATTTCAAGTAGCGGTACCCCTGCCCTGTTCAGGTCAATACAGGTATAGTTTTCATCAGCATCATGAATACTTTTTCCCGCATCCTCTTCTAGGTGAATCCTGTTTAATAATATTTCCCTTGTGATACCATCAATGCTGATAGTTACGTATCCATTTTTGCAAATGGGGGTAGTGTGTTGTGAAACCTGGTAGCCTTTCGGAAGATCGGGATAGAAGTAATTTTTCCGGGCAAAATAATTATTAGGGACAATGTCGCAATTAAAGGCAAGCCCCAGCTTTAAAGCATAATCAATTGCAGCTTTGTTCATGACCGGTAAAGTGCCGGGGTGAGCAAGAGAAACCGGGCTGATATTTGTATTTGGAGGGCTTCCGAAGCTTGTGCTATCGCCACA